>NZ_JAQYUU010000003.1:0-300000 GCF_028728205.1 Clostridium sp. 'White wine YQ' | reverse complement strand
CACATAGAGGAAGGATAAGCTCAGTATTACCAATTATATCTGGAGCAGGTTTTGCTTTTGGACCAATGATAATGGGAAACTTCATGGAGACACATAGCATTATGAGCTCTTGGGTAGTAATTGCATCTGTAGCAATAATAGGAACTATTTCTATGTTTGGATTAGAATTTGCTGATAATAAAAATAAAGCTGTAGAGGAAATTAATTAACAAAGTATTCCGATAAGCTTATAATAAAGCATATATAACTAGGAGGATAAAGATGGATAAGCCAAAAGTTTTTATAGCAAGAAAGATACTAGATGAAAATAAAGAATATCTAGAAAAATACTGTGATTTAGAGACTTGGGATTCGGATTTAGAGATAACTAGAGAAGAATTATTAGATAGACTTTCTGATAAAGAAGGGTTATTAACTGTTGGGACAAAGATTGATGAGGAATTATTAAATCGCGCACCTAAGTTAAAAATAGTTAGCAATATTTCAGTTGGTTATAATAATTTTGATTTAGAAGTTATGAAAAAAAGAGGAGTTATTGGAACTCATACTCCAAATGTATTAGATGATACAGTGGCAGACTTAATATTTGGACTTATTATTTCTTCAGCACGAAGAATTCCTGAGTTAGATAGATATGTAAAAAATGGAGAGTGGAAACCTCAAGAGGATGATGATTTATTTGGAGTAAATGTACATCACAGAACCTTAGGGATAATTGGAATGGGTAGAATAGGAGAAGCTGTTGCTAAAAGAGGAAAATTAGGCTTTGATATGGATGTTATCTACTATAATAGGAATAGAAAGTTAGGTGTTGAAAAAAACTTAGGTGTAAGATATTGTGAATTTGATGAGCTATTAAAAACTTCTGATTTTATAGTGCTTATGACACCTCTTACAAAGGAAACTAAGGAACTTATAAGTTACAGAGAATTTGATTTGATGAAAAAATCATCAATATTTATAAATGCCTCAAGAGGGCAAACTATAAATGAGAAAGCATTAATAGAAGCTCTAGAAAATAAGAAAATACTGGGGGCTGGATTAGATGTTTTTGAAATAGAACCAGTAGAAAAGGATAATCCATTACTAAAGATGAATAACGTGATAACTCTTCCGCATATTGGTTCTGCAGTTGAAGAAACTAGAAGAGATATGTTTGAAGTAGCAGTTAAGAACCTAGTTAAGGGAGTGCAAGGAGAAGTACCTCCTAATGTAGTTCCTGAGCTTAAATAGAAAAGTTAAATAATGTATTTACAAGCAATTTAATTTGGTATAGAATTATATAAATTCATAAATGAAAGCGTTGAGGAGAAAGAGTAGCATAAGCAGAGTCTTAAAGAGAGTTCCCGGTAGGTGAGAGGGGCAAGATAAGTTAATGTGAATACATCTCTGAGCAGTACTCCGAAAGATAGAGGGTTTTAAAAGCTCTAGAAATCTAGTAGGCAGTTTCCGGATTTTGCACCCGTTATAGTGCTAGAGTATAACCAATTTATAATTGGCGTACTTGAAGAGGTTACTATTGTGAAATAGTAATGAATTTAGGTGGTAACACGTGAGTAATGCTCTCGTCCTTTGTTAATAAAGGATGAGAGCTTTTTTTATTTTAAGGAGGTATAAATATAATGAATGATTTAGAAGAACAATTAAAAATTATTGAGAAAGGGGCAGATGAGATAATAGGATTAGAGGAGCTTAAAAGTAAGTTACTAAAAGCAAATAAAGAGAAACGGCAAATTATTGTAAAGTTAGGGCTTGATCCAAGTGCACCAGATATACACTTAGGGCATACAGTAGTTCTTAGAAAAATAAAGCAAATTCAAGATTTAGGACATAAGGCAATTATAGTTATAGGTGATTTTACTGGTATGATTGGCGATCCTACAGGAAAATCAAAAACTAGAAAAGCCCTTACTAGAGAGGAGGTTCTAGAGAATGCCAAAACTTATGAAGAACAAATATTTAAGATATTAGATAAAGATAAAACAGAAGTGAGATTTAACAGCGAGTGGTTATCAAAGTTAAACTTTCAAGATGTAATTAATCTTGCTGCAACAACTACAGTTGCAAGAATGCTTGAAAGAGAAGATTTTAAAAAGAGATATGAAAGTAATATGCCAATATCAATACATGAATTCTTTTATCCATTGATGCAAGGGTATGATTCATTAGAATTAAAGTCAGATATTGAATTAGGAGGAACTGATCAAAGATTTAATGTCCTAATGGGTAGGATGCTACAGAAGCATTATGGAGAAGAACCTCAAGCAACAATATTTATGCCACTATTAGAGGGTACAGATGGAAAAGAGAAAATGAGCAAAAGTTTAGGAAATTATATAGGTATTGATGAAGCACCAGAAATAATGTTTGAAAAAGCTATGAGAATTCCAGACTCGCTAATAATCAAGTACTTTGAACTAGTTACTGATATACATCCAGATGTGATAAGTGATATAAAAGTGAAACTAGAAAAGGGAACTGTGAATCCAAGAGATATAAAGATGTCTTTAGCAAAAGAAATAGTAAAACTATATCATGGGGAAGAAGGTGCTCAAAAAGGAGAAGCGAGATTTAAGATAGTTTTTCAAAAAAGAGAAATACCAGAAGACATTGATGTGATAGAAGTGACATTAGAGGAAATAAATTTAGCTGAAATTCTAGTAGATAATGAAATTATAAAAAGTAAAAAGGAAGTAAAAAGACTAGTGGAACAAGGAGGAATAAAAGTTAATAACGATAAAATAAATAATATTAATTCCATTGATATAAAGGATGAAGCAATTATACAAATTGGAAAGAAGATTTTTTTAAAGCTTAAGAGAGTACAATAAGAACCTTACCACTTGTTTACAAAACTCCTTAATTGGTGGACGTTAAATATCCCTTCTGAGATTAATATAATAATATTAGAAAAAGGAGGGATATATATGAAAATAGGAGTATTAATGGGTGGAGTTTCTTCAGAAAGAGAAGTTTCATTACATTCTGGAAAAGGTATAGTGGAATATTTAGATAGAAATAAATATGAGGTATTCCCTATTGTTATAGATGCAAAAGAGGAATTGATTGAGAAGGTTAAAGGGATGGACTTTATTTTTATTGCCTTACATGGAGCTTTTGGCGAGGATGGAGCAGTTCAAGCTATACTTGAAAGTATAAATATGCCTTACTCTGGCTGCGGTATTTTAACCAGTGCTTTATGTATGGATAAAAAGCAAACCAAAAGGATACTAAAGAGTGAGGGCATAGCAGTTGCACCAGAAGTTTTAGTAAGAAAAGATAAACCTTTTGACTTGGAAAAAATAAAAGAACTTGGTTACCCAATTGTAGTTAAACCTAATGGTGGTGGTTCTAGTGTTGGAACTTTCTTAGCGAAGAATAATCAGGAACTTGAAAGAGCAATCACTGAAGCATTAAAGTTTGATAAAGAAGTTATGGTAGAAAAATATTTGCCGGGAAATGAATATACTATACCTGTTTTAAATGGAGAGATATTTCCAATACTATCAATAAAAGCTAGTGGAGAGTTTTATGACTATAATTCTAAGTATACAGATGGAGGCTCTGAAAAAGCTATAGCAGAATTGACTGAGGATTTGCAGAATAAGATGAAAGAAATTGGGGAAAAGTGCTGGGATATTTTTAATTGCAAGGCTTATGTTAGAATTGATATTATAGTAAGTGATGGTATTCCTTATGTATTGGAATTAAATACTTTGCCAGGAATGACGAAGAATTCATTATTCCCTAAAAGTGCAAAAGGGGTAAATATGGAGTATAGTGAGTTATTAGATAAGATTATTGAATACTCCTTGTAAGTGATAAAAAACCTAGAGTATAAGAGGTGTTTGTATTTGATTTTTTCATCCTTTGAATTTAATAAAGAAGAGGCTATTTATATTCAAATAGAAAATCATATAAAAGAAAATATTGAAAAAGGAATTCTTCAAAATGGAAGTAAACTGCCCTCCACAAGAGAATTAAGTAGTATATTGGGGGTAAGCAGAAGTACTGTAGTAACTGCTTATGAGATACTAGAAAGTGAGGGAAAAATAAAAAGTACTAAAGGAAAAGGTACCTTTGTAACATCTAATAAAAAAGTAGCAGAAAAGAGCTTTAATATAGATTGGGAGTCAAAGGTTAATGGCTATGCCCACACCTGTGAAGAACTAGATATCATTAAAACAGAGATTCCTTGGGAAAAAGGGATGATCTCTTTTAAGAGCATAGCACCGGATGAAAGCTTATTTGATTTAGATGAATTTAAAAGAGCCTTTTTAAATGCATGGTCCCTTGAAGGTGAGAAATTATTAAATTATGGATATGCAAGAGGATATAAGGCTCTCATTGAATATCTAATGAAATATATGGAGAACAAAGGTGTTAATACAAAGGGGAAAGAAATCTTAATAACAAATGGCTTTACTGAGGGTTTTGATATAGTAATTAATTCGCTAACAGTACCAGGTGATAGAATTCTTTGTGAGAATCCTACTCATAATACAGCTTTAAAGATAATGAGAGCACGGGAGCTTGATATTGTTGGTGTAGATATGGATGAGGAAGGAATTAATATAGATAAATTAAGAGAAGAATTAAGAAGTAATCCTCCTAAGCTTGCATATATTATACCTTCTTACCATAATCCAACTGGGATAGTAATGAAGGGTGAAAGGAGAAAGGAAGTATTTGAGCTTTTCCAAGAATACTCTGTTCCAATAGTAGAAGATGGTTTTAACGAGGAACTTTTATATTCAAGTTCTCATGTTCCTCCAATAGCTAGCTTATGCAGCAACGGAAATGGAGTCATTTATATAGGAAGTTTTTCTAAAATCCTATTTCCAGGTTTGAGATTAGGTTGGATTCTAGCGGATAAGAAGCTTATAAGCACTTTAGAAAGTGTTAAAAGAACAAGAAATATTCATACTTCTTTTTTAGATCAAGGGATATTTTATAATTATATGATAAGCGATTCTTTTAGAAAGTATGTGAAAAAGGTAAGAAGACACTATAGAGAAAAATATAATTTTACTCTTGATAAAATAAAAGAATACGTCCCATATGAATATATTATGGGAGAAGGTGGACTTCACATCTTCGTAAAGTTAAAAGGTGTTAATTCAAGAAGAGTCCTAGAGGCGTGTTATAAAAAAGGGGTAGTATTTACTGCAGGTGATATTTTTTATACGGATAATAAGGGGACAGAAACGTTAAGAATAGGTTTTTCTAGAGTTAGCATGGAGGATATAGAAAAGGGAATTAGGATAATAGGAGAGACTATAAAAGAAATTTTAGAAGATAAATAGATGTTTTAGGAAGAGGCAATTTAAGGCCTCTCTTTTTATTAACTTTTTTTGCAATAAATAGTAATTTGATGTTAAAGTATATAATAAGAGGAAAAATAATTCATAAGTTTAAATAATAGCAAATTGGGAGGATATATGTTCGAAAAGCTAAACAAAGAGAAGTATATGCTTTTCTTAAGATATGGATACATACTAATATTCTTATTTTCTTTTATAAGAGAAAATAGTAATAAGCTTGGAATAAATCATATAGTTATCATATTGTTTTTTATAATTAACAATCAGTTAAGATATTTTATATTTCCGAAGAAGCTAGCGTACTCAATACCATCATTTATGTTGGAAATTATAATGGCATATTATTTGTTTAATTTCTCAGGAAGCTATGGCAGTATAGTTTTCATCTTAATTTTAATGGATATAATATATGAGTTTAATAGCATATTTTCATATATTTTTGTATTTGTTATTTCATTAATGTTAGTATATACAAAAAACATTGACTCAATAGTATATTGGGTTGTAGGCGTAGCTCCAATTATTGTTCTATTAGTCAGAATTAAGGATGAAGAGGAAAGAAAGGTCGAAGCTCAGGATTTGTATGACAGGCTAAGAAAAAAAGATGAAGAACTTAAGAAGGCTAACAAGGAATTAGAATCTTATGTGAATACTATTGAGGAAATCACTTTATTAAGAGAACGGAATAGAATATCTAGAGAAATTCATGACAATGTGGGACACGCTCTTTCAACTATTATAATTCAACTTGGAGCAATAGAGAAAATAGCAAAAGTTAATGGCGATGAAGCGTCACAAATGGCTAATAATCTTGGAGAATTTGCAAAAGAAAGTATGGCAAGAGTTAGAGGCGCAGTAAGGGCTATGAAACCAAGAGAATTAGAAGAATATGAAGGTATTGTAGCTATTTCAGAGATGATTAAGAACTTTGAAAAGTTAACTTCAGTGAACGTAAAATTTAGAGTTTCAAATAAAGTATGGAAGCTAAATGCAGATCAAACTATGGTTATATATAGAATTATACAAGAATTCCTTTCAAATTCTATTAGGCATGGGAAAGCTACTGAAGTTAGAATATTTTTAAATTTCTTGGAAGATGGATTAAGGCTTCATTTAAAGGACAATGGTATTGGTTCAAAGGAAGTAGTACCAGGTGTAGGACTTAGAAGTATTAAGGAAAGAGTTACAGCATGGGCGGGAACCTTGGAATATCATACAAATGAAGATAAAGGTTTTGAACTTATTGTGACAATGGAAAAATCGAAGCTTAGCTTAGATGAAGTATAACTATTTTGGGGAGAAGTTTAAATATGAATAAGATAAAAATAATAATTGTAGATGATGAAAAATTAATAAGGGAAGGTTTAAAAATAATACTTTCAACCTATGAAGATATAGAAGTAGTCACTTTATGTGAAAATGGAAAAGAAGCCTTTGAATTTTGCAGAGATAATGATGTAGATGTAGTATTAATGGATATAAGAATGGAAGTATGTGATGGAGTGCTAGGAACTAAGCTAATAAAAGAAGTATGTGATAAGACAAAGATACTTATGCTAACAACTTTTAAAGATAGCGAATATATAGAGGAAGCTCTTAAGAATGGAGCATCTGGTTATTTGCTTAAGGATAGTTCGTATGATCTTATATATGGTGGAATTAAAGCTGTATATGGAGGCAATGTAGTAGTTCACCCAGATATTGTTTCAAAGCTTGTAGTTAAAGAGGAAAAAATAGAAGGTGAAAAGAACATAGATGAGTTAAAGAAGACTACCTGTCTTACAGATAGAGAGATTCAAATAATTGTAGAGATAGCCAAAGGATTATCTAATAAAGAAATTGGAGAAGTCATGTATTTAACTGAAGGAACTATTAAAAATAATATTACTACCATACTATCAAAATTATCCTTGAGAGATAGGACACAAATAGCTATATTTGCATTTAAAAATAATCTTGTCTAGTAATAATTTGAAATATGTAAAATGGCATGCCAATGGGCATGCTTTTTTCATTGAACAAAATGACTTAAGTCATCGTACTTAATGACCTAGGCTAATAGGAGAATGAGCTAAAACAAAATATAATTAATACATAAGATTGATGGAGGTAATAAATATGAAAGCTATAGAAGTGAAAAATTTGACTAAAAGATTTAATGATAAATTAGTTCTTGATAATGTATCTTTTGAAATAAGAAAAGGTGAGATTTTTGGGTTGTTAGGTCCAAATGGTGCAGGAAAATCTACACTTATAAACTTAATTGTAGGACTTATACAAATGGACAAAGGTGAGGTTACTGTAGGAGAGTATGATATCAAAAGAGATCCTTTAAAGGCTAAGCAAAAAATTGGGTTAGTACCTCAAGAGATAGCTCTTTTTGAGAGCTTAACTGCAAAAGAAAATCTTGAATACTGGGGCGGACTATATGGATTAAAAGGAAGCTTATTAAAAGAAAGAATAAATGAAGCATTAGAGTTAGCTGCATTAAAAGAACATTTGAAAAAACCAGTTAAAAAATATTCTGGTGGAATGAAAAGAAGATTAAATATAGTAGCAGCTATGATGCATCATCCAGAAATATTGATAATGGATGAGCCTACTGTAGGGGTTGATCCTCAATCCAGAAATCATATTTTTGATGTGGTTAAGAAGATGAATAAAGAGAATAACACTACCGTAATTTATACATCTCACTACATGGAGGAAGTTGAAATATTATGTGACAATATAATGATTCTTGATTTAGGAAAGGAATTGGCTTATGGAAGTAAGGATGAGTTAAAGAGAATGGTAGTAAGTGATAAGGTTATAAAGATTAGAGCAGATGGAGAAATACAAGATTTAATGTTTGATATAAGAAAACTAAACTCTGTAAAGGGAGTAGATATAAATGATATGGAAATTAAGATTGTAGCTAAGGATAATATTAGTTTAAATGAACTTTTTGATGTTATTTCAAAGCACAAAGTTATGGTAAGAAATATTGGCATAGAAGAACCTAATTTAGAAGAAGTATTTTTAACCCTAACAGGTAAAAATTTACGAGATAAGGAGGAATAGTGATGAAATTATTTCCTCATATAAAAAGAAACTTATTATCCTACATTAATACAAATAAAATGACAATTATTATAGCTTTCTTCCTTTTCCCTATGGTAATGGCATATATTTATGGAATCATGGAAGAGGATATGTTTACTGGAAAAAGTGCTTTTGAGCCTATAAAGGTTGAAATTAATTATGATAAAGGGAGTAATGAAGGAGAAGTATTAACGTCTATTCTAAAAAATAAAGAAGTAAAGGACTTTATTAATAGTGATGCCACTGATGATTTTAAGTGTAAAGTAACAATCAGTAAGGATTTCAATGATGTAAATATACAAAAGTTAAAAGGCTCAGATAGTGATACTGAAATGATAAAAACCTTTATGAAAGAATTTAGTGAAAGTATAAATCAGTATAAAATAATTCAAACAAACGTTGATAAACTTAATTTGTCACCTATGGATAAAAATCAAGTGACAAGCAAGATCATTACGAGCTTACAAAAGAACTCTAATACACCAGCTGTAAAAGAAAAGATAGTAGAAGGCTATAGAACTCTAGGTTCAAGAGAATATTATACAATATCATTATTTAGCTTCACTTCAATTATGCTTATTAGTTTATTAATTAAGGGATTCTATAATGAAAGAAAAAAGGGAATATTGAAAAGAGTATTTTCCACACCGAATAGCAAATTAGATTACTTCTATGGATATGTAAGCTTTACAGCAATTATGGCATTTGTTATTAATATACTTTATGTAACTATAAATAGATTTTTAGGAACAGCATTTACAGGAAATTACCTATGCTTGCTAATGATAATATTCCTTCAAAGCATCCTTGAGGCTACTGTAATAGGAGCAATAATAGCATTAGTTAAAAGTGATAAAGTTGCAAATGGAGTAATGACTATATTGATTTTCTTACCAATGATATTTGGTGGAGTATTCTATAGCGCTGACATTATGGAGGTTAAAGTTCTTCAAGTACTTTCTAACTTTGCACCTAATTCACTTATATTAAATGCATATAAAGGACTATCTATAACTGGAAGCTATAGTGGAGCATTAACTCAAATAGTAGTAATGATCGGGTTATCAGTATGTTTATTAGCAATCAGTACAATTAAAGTTAAAACTAGCTGGGAGGATTAGTTATGAGATTCTTAATAATACTAAAAAGCAACCTAAAAAGAATGTTAAAAAATAAAAGAAATCTTGCTGTAAGCTTTTTAATACCGCTAACTTTGACTTTAGCACTAGGTTATGCTTTTAATAAATTTTCAAGTAGTGATAATCAAAGTATTATAGTAAATAATGACAAGGGAAGCTATGGAAGTGAGTTTATAAAGGAGTATAGTAAGAGTAATTCGATTAAAGAATATTCTAAAGAAGAAGGAATTGAAAAACTAAAGAAAAAACAAATCTCAGTATACTATGAAATTCCAGAGAATTTTACTGAGGAGATATCTAAGGGAGAAAAGCCACAAATTCAAGCTGTAAAGTTAGAAAGTGGTGGACAAAGTAATTTTGAGTTTAATGCTAATTCAATAGTTACAAAAATGCTTTTGAGAGAAAATTTTGAAAAGAGTGGACAAAAAGTTTCCTTAGAAGATTTAAGTTATAATAAATCTAATATAGAAGTTACTGGTAAAAATGCAAAAACAACTGGGGACATAGTAATGCTAAATATGATAATAAGCTTTGTACTGTTTGGAGCTATAGGAATAACAATAGAACTTTTAGGACTTAAGAAACAGAATATTTTATCAAGAAGCTTTACTACCTCAAATACCTCAAAAACCATAATTGGCGGAGTTTTAGTGGCAATGTTTGTTTTAGCCACAATAGGATATGGGATTGTATATCTAGCAAACTTAACTATAAACTCATTAGGAGATCCTTCTGAAGCACCAGTTATATTAATTAATATAGCAGCATTATCATTAGTATCCTTAAGTCTTGGTGTATTTGTATCAAGAATAATTAAGAATGAGAGTATGTTACAAGCAGTATTACAAATAGTTATTTCGGTTACTTGCTTTATTGGAGGAAGCTTCATGCCAATCGAATATTTGCCTAAAAGTATAACTGTTTTTTCAAAATTCACACCACAATATTGGGCATTACAATCTATAAATACAGGTAATGCGTGGTTATCAATAGTAGTAATCTTATTCGCAGTAGTTTTGTTTACAGCAGGTACCTTTAAAGTTAAGAATTTTGTAGAATAAAAAATAATGGCCAAGCAACACTTTTATTGAATGTGGGGCTTGGCTCTTTTAATAGTAAGTTATAGATATTTTTTGTATTACTAAACTGTTTGCAGGAAGTGTTGATGAGTTTCATCAACACTTCCTGCAAACAGTTTTCTAGTAGTTATTAAAAAACAGGAATAAATTACAGAGACAAGTGATATTATATATTAATAGATAATAATTATTGACACAATGATTGAAAATAATTATCATATAATTAAAGGTTAATACTTTGATAATCAAAGTATTAGCTGGAATTTTAATTTTCAAGAGGTGAAATGACAATGAATAATCTTCATAATATAAGTTGGTATGCAAGTAAAATAATTCCTGAGTTACCTAAGAAGGTATTTAAAACTGTTCCCACTAGACTATTGGGAGGGCTTGCGTATGCTGTAGTTATAATAACAGGAATATTACTTATAGTTTTAACAAAGATGAATTTAATCAGTAACTTTATGATATCAATTATACTAGGATTTAGCTTTGCAGCAATGGGATTTTTAGGACATGAAATTCTTCATGGGTCAGTAGTTAAAACTGTTTGGCTTAAAAATTTCTTGGGTGCTATTGCTTTTTTCCCTCTTAGTGTTGGGCCGAAACTTTGGGTAAAGTGGCATAATATGAATCATCATGCCTATACTCAAAACGAAGAAAAGGATCCAGATGCGTGGATGAGTTTAGAGAAGTATTTAAAAAGACCATTTATAATATTAATATATAAAATTCCTTTACAATTAAGGTCTCTTTTTAGCTTTATATCATTAAGCATTACTTTTACAATTCATTCAACAAGAATGTTTGTGGAATATATTATAGATATAAAAGAAAAAGGGAAATTGACACTTTGGGTACAATTCATAGTACCTTGGACAGTCTGGATAGGATTATTATTTTATGTAGGAGTAACTAAGTGGACATTTATTTATCTATTACCGGCGATGATAGGAAACTTTATAGTAATGGCATATATATCAACAAATCATAGATTAAATCCTCTAGTAGATATAAATGACCCTTTGATTAATAGCTTATCAGTAAGGGTTCCTAAATGGATTGATATTTTACACTTTAACTTTTCATATCATACAGAGCATCACTTATTTCCTAGAATGAATCCTAAGTACTACCCATTAATTAAACAACATATACTTAAACATTGGCCAGAGAGATATAATGAAATGAGTTTATCTTCAGCATTAATTTCATTATGGAAAACTCCTAGGATATATTATAAAGAGGTTAATCTTATAGATCCAGAGAAGGGGAAAATATACAACACTCTATATAAAGATTTAAAATAATTCTTCTAAATAGCTAGATTTAAATCCGCTAAGGGTAAGAAGTAATTGTGATGGAAAATAAAAAAGCCAAATTAGAAATCCAAATGGAATAAAGCTTATACCATTAAAATTGAAGTTGGAGCTTAAGTTATATAGAGCAACATTAATATCGCATAAACAAAACAAGAGTATTCCCCAGAAGATTAACTGGTGGTATTTGTATTTTATTGAGGCTATTATCAGGTTTGTTAGTAATAATATTCCGTAATATAGAGCAATTATAAATAAGCTTATGCCACGGAATCTATAAGAAAGTAATATAAATATTGGTATAAAAAACAATGATATTAAGATTGATATAAGAATTAAAGATTTTTTAGCTAAAAATCTAAATAGGTATGAGTACTGAACTAATATAAAAAAGAATATTCCTAAGAATAGCTTGCCAGAAAGAACAAGGTATAAATCAGATAAAAGAGTAAAAAATCTAGCAGTTTGCACAAATAACAGATCCCTTTTATTAACACAATCATTTCCTATAAATAAACTTAAGACAAAGCAAAGTAAAATGGTAGAGTATTTTAAGCAAATAGAAACATAGTTATAAGACCCTTTATTATATAAATCAATTAATAGGAATAAAAAATATAGGATAAAATTCGTATAAATAAATAACTTCACAAGTGATTTTTTAGTCATAATATTAGCCCCTCATGAACAAAATATAGATATAAATTATATAATGTACAGATATAAAAATTTTATGTTTTTAAATATATTGTTGATATATCTAAAATTTTACAGTATAATTTTAGTAAATATATCAGAAGGAGGATAGAAAATGAATAATTGCTATGTTGATAGAATGAACAAAATTAGAGCAATATCTGTAAGAATTTCAGCAAATTCTTTATTTAACGGGATAAGTGCGTCTAAAATTGTATATATTCAACATTAAGCAAGTAATTCATCTATAACCAGATATATTATATTAAAAGAAATGATATCCGGGTAAGGTGGTCTTGCCCGGTTTTTATATGAATATAAGTATATGGCTTAGTGTATACTTTTTTATGGAATCCTGGCAGGAGTTTACTTGTCTGGATTTTTTGTTTTATATAAATAAAAACCTTTCTTAAAACATGGATCCGGAAAGTAGCACCTACCTGATTTAAGAAAGGAAGAGAAATATGATAGAAATAGCTTTAAAAGAATTAGTTAAGTATTACGGAGCCAACTTAGTTTTGGAGTCAGTAAGCTTTGAGGTACACAAGGGAGAAAGAATAGGATTAGTGGGGAGAAATGGAAGCGGGAAAAGCACCATATTAGAAATAATATCAGGTCATGAAGAAATTGATGGTGGAACCTTAAGTATTAGAAAAGGTGCAAAAGTAGGATACTTAAAGCAAATACCTAATTATCCAGAGGAATATACAGGAAGAGATGCGTTAAATACTGCATTTATAGAGATAAATAAGCTGGAAACAGATATAACTGATTTAGAAGAGAAAATGAGTAATTCCAGCGAAAAGGAATTAGAAAAGGTGTTTAAGCAGTATAGTGAAGTACAACAGAAATATGAGACCTTGGGCGGATATGATAAGGAAGAAAAACTAAATAAGGTTTCTCAGGGGCTTAAGCTAAGTGATGACATGTTAAATAAGCCATTTAGTATATTAAGTGGAGGAGAAAAAACCACGGTAATGTTAGGGAAGATACTACTAGAAAACCCTGATATACTGCTTTTAGATGAACCAACTAATCACTTAGATATGGAGTCATTAGAATGGCTTGAAGGGTATATAAAGCAATACAGCGGAACTATTATTATAGTATCCCATGATAGGTATTTTTTAGATAAGGTGGCTACTAGTATAGTGGAATTAGAAGATAATAAAAGCACTGCTTATCAAGGAAATTACTCTGCGTATGTAAAAAAGAAGGATGAAGATCTACTTTTGCAGTATCAAGCATATAGTGACCAGCAAAAAAAGATAGACCAAATGGAAAAGTCTATAAAGAATTTAAGAGATTGGGCTATCAGAGGAGATAATGGTAAGTTTTTTAGAAGAGCAGCTAGTATGCAAAAAAGATTAGATAAAATAGATAAAGTTCATAAACCTAATTTAAATAGAAAAAATATCAAGCTTAATCTGATGCTAGAAGAAAGATCAGGGGAAGAAGTAATTAAAGTTAGAGAAGCCCGCAAGACCTTTGGGGATAAGGAGCTATTTATTAATGGAGAGTTTAATGTTTCATATGGAGAAAAAGTTGCCTTAATTGGTGCAAATGGATGTGGGAAATCAACATTTTTAAAAATTTTATTAGGATATGAGGATATTGATAGCGGAATAATAAAATTAGGCGAAAGTGTAAGAGCAACTTATTTACCACAAAATATTGAATTTAATAATGATAATGCAACAATACTAGAGTGTTTTAGAGAAGATATTCAGATCTTGGAAGGGAAGGCAAGAGAATACCTAGCGAGATTCATGTTTTTTGGAGAGAGTGTTTATAAAAAGGTTGGAAGTTTATCCGGAGGAGAAAAAACTAGATTGATGTTAAGCAAACTTCTATTTAAGGATGTTAATTTATTGATATTAGATGAACCTACGAATCATTTAGACATTGATTCTATAGAAACCTTAGAAGAGGCACTAGAAGATTTTCAGGGGACTATATTTTTTATATCCCATGATAGATACTTTATAAATAAAATTGGTAGTAGGATTGTTGAGCTTAATGACAAGAAGTTTATTAGTTATGAAGGAAATTTTGATTACTACAAGATAAAGAAAGATGAAAATTCAATAAAAGTAGGTCAAGAACTTATTAAGAAAGAAGAATCCATAAAGAAGCCTTATAGAACAAAAGAGAGCACCCCAAGTAAGAGGCAAATAGAAGAGTTGGAGAATAATATAAATGAAATTGAGAAGGAAATAACAGATGTAGATACTAGAATGAGTTCTTTAGGAAGTGATTATGAAGAGCTTAATAAATATCTTTCCATAAAGGAAGACTTACAAGAAAAGTTAGATACGCTTCTAGAGAAGTGGGTAGCGATAAATGAATAAGTTGAATTAGGTGATAATAATTATCAAATAACTTGACAGCAAAATTTTCATGTGCTACATTAAGTAAAATATTAGTGAATTTTTGAATTCTTTGGGGGGATGAAGTTATGAAAGAATTCTATATGAAGAGAGCTATTGAACTTGCAGAAAAAGCTGTAGGTTTTGTAAATCCAGATCCATTAGTTGGAGCAGTATTAGTAAAAGATAATAGAGTCATAGGTGAAGGGTATCACAAAGAGTATGGATCTCCATCTGCAATAGAAGAAATATTATCTACCACAAAGGAAGAAATAGATGGAGCAGAATTATATATAAACCTTGAACCGGAGTTTGATATAATAGTTAGTAGTGGAATAAAAAAATTATATATTGGAATGTTAAATCCAGATAAAACTAAAAGTAATATAGAAAAGTTTATATCAAGTGGCATTGAGGTTAATGTCGGCATGCTAAAGGAAGAATGTGAAGAGCTAAATGAAATCTATAAGCATTATACATTGTTTAAAACTCCTTTTGTATTTACAAAGTGGGCAATGACTTTGGATGGAAAGTTAGCAACTAAAACTGGAGATTCTAAATGGATAAGTGGAGAAGAAAGCTTGAGATTTGTCCATCATTTAAGGCAAAGAGTAGCGGCAATTATGGTAGGAGAAAATACTGTAAGGCAGGACAATCCTATGCTTACTACAAGATTAGAAGGTGTTCAAATATCTAATCCTTTAAGAGTAATATTATCTAAGTATGGTGATATATCGCCTGAAGCAAATGTCTTAAAGGTAGATAGAGATACTAAAACAGTAATTATTTCTTCGATTAATATTCCAGAAGATAAAGAAAAGTTTTTAGTTAATAAAGGAGTACAGTTAATTAAGATAAAAGAAAAAAATAATAGAATAGAGTTTACGGATATAGTTAAAGCTTTAGGAGAAATGAAAATTGATTCTCTCTATATTGAGGGTGGAAGTTCAGTACTGGCATCAGCCTTTGAAAGTGGAGTTGTAAACAAGGTATATGCAGCAATTGCACCAAAGATTATTGGTGGTAAAGATGCAATAACTCCTGTTGGAGGAGTTGGAATTGAAAGAATGAAAGATGCTATTGTACTAAGAAATGTTAAACATGAGATTGTAGGAAATGATGTTATTTTTAAAGGATATATTTAGGTGAATAAAAGGAGGAAAATTATGTTTGCTAAGATTCAAGATGCAATAAAAGATATTAAAGAAGGTAAGCTAGTTATAGTAGTAGATGATGATAATAAGGATAATACAGGGGTTTTAGTAGCTTCAGCAGAAAAGATTACAAAAGAAGCTTTGAACTTTATGATAAAAAATGGAGGAGGGCTTGTTTCTGTTGCGTTGACAGAAGAAAGACTTGAAGAACTTAACTTGCCAGAAATAGCGGAAAAGACGCTTGAAAAGGGCAAAGGGGATTATACTTTATCTGTAGATTATGAAGAAGCAAAAAATGGAGTAGATGTTCAAGATAGAGTACTAACAATTAAAAAATTAATAGAACCAGGTATTGATAGAAAGAATTTTAGGGTTCCTGGACATGTATTTCCAATTAGGACCTTAAAAGGAGGAGTGCTTAAAAGAGCAGCAAGAGGTGAAGCTATAGTTGACTTAGCTACATTAGCTGAATTGAATCCTTCAGGAGTAGTATGTGAAGTGTTAAATAATGAAGGCTCTTTAGCAAAATTATCTGAATTAGCTGATTTATCCATAAGTAATAATTTTAGTATAATCTCTATTGAGGATTTAATTGCATATAGAAGAGAGAGCGAGTGCTATGTTGTTAGAGAAGCAGAGGCTGGATTACCTACAGCATATGGGAATTTTAAGATGGTTGGATTCGTCAATAAGTTAAATGGAGAACATCATGTAGCGTTAGTTAAAGGTGATATTAATGAAGAGGATGAAGTTTTGGTAAGGGTACACTCAGAATGCTTAACAGGCGATGCCTTTCATTCTTTAAAATGTGATTGTGGAGAACAATTGGCAGCAGCATTAGCAGCAATTGAAAAAGAAGGAAAAGGAGTACTTTTATATTTAAGACAAGAAGGAAGAGGAATTGGTTTAATTAACAAGATTAAAGCTTATAAACTTCAAGAAGAGGGGATGGATACTGAGGAAGCTAACATAGCCTTAGGATTCCCAGCTGATATGAGAGATTATGGAATAGGTGCACAGATTTTAAGTGAATTAAAAGTAAGGAAAATAAGATTAATGACTAATAATCCTAAAAAGATTGTTGGACTTAAAGGTCATGGAATTAATATTGTAGAGAGAGTTCCATTAGTAATGGAGACAAATCTTCATAATGAAAGATATTTTAAAACTAAAAAAGAAAAAATGGGACATTTATATTAATTAAAGAACCCAATAGCTTGCCCAGTTAACAAGCTATTGGGTTTTTCTATTCAAGTAAGAACATAATAATATAATCTAAGGAATAATCAGAAAGAGAGAGATTTAATTTATTAAGTTTCTTCATTAGCTTATTTTTTAAATTTTTCGTATACCTTAGGGTGTAAGGTAAGAATTGTTCAATATATGAAATATAATCTTTAGAAAAAAAGTTTTTACTATCTGTAATTGCAAAAAGAATCATTAAAATACAGTTGTTTTTAATGAATGACTTTAAGAAACTACTATTTTCACTGCGAAAACAAGTAGAAGAGTCTATTATGTGAGTGGTTAAATTTATTAATTTACTTATAATATTATCAAGCTGATACTTGCCAGATAGTTGAGACATTAGAGTCATGTGATTATTAACTAAATCATTTTTTAAGTCTTGAAGATCATCGCAGAGTTGAAGAATAAATCCATATCCATAAGCAAATACTTCTTCTTCCTCCGATAGATTTCCATCAATTAAATAACCATCAGCTAATACCGATGAACCACCTTTTTCAATGGATATATCTAAAATATCCACTTCATAAGGAATGCTTGTATATCCTTGCTGCATTAAGCTTTTTTCTTGAGCATTTTGTATATATAATAGAGAATTATAGACATTTGGATAACTTTCTCTATTATATTTAGCTTCAATTAAAGAAATAAGGTTAAATACTTGTTCTTCATGTGAAGAAGCAGGAGAAATCAACTCTCCTTCAAGCCGTTTGGAAAGATTAGTATTAAAAGTCTTTTTGCTATGTATTGAGATAGTAGTATCATCAAGATAGTTATCTGTATAAGGATAAAGAAGGCTGTAACCCAGAATAGCACTAGTAAATTCGATCTTTTTACCCAATATTTCTTGAAAAATGTTAATTATCCAAACATTCCGAAGGGCTTGCCCAATATCGGTAAATGGTAAGGTTGAATCAAAAAGCTTACATTCCTTTATAAATCTACTTGTGCTTATGAGAAAAGCATCTTTCATTTCTGAACTTATTCCACTAAAAAACTTATTTTCTTTAAAGATAGTATCTATATGGTTTTTAAAGTCATTTTTCCAAACAACTTGGTTATCAGATTTCTTTGGAAAAGCTTGAAGCTTTTTAATCATGGTGTCTATCAATATATTTAAATCTTTCTCGTTGAGTTTTTTATCTGAATAACTATATTTTTTCAGATCTATAAGCAAGTTAGTATCAGATTGCCACCAAAGTTTTCTGTAATATGAATTTAAAAAATCAATTTTGGTAGTTTTCAAAATTAATTATCCCCCAATGCATCTTTTTAGTTTACAATAATATTA
The DNA here is from genome assembly GCF_028728205.1 of Clostridium sp. 'White wine YQ'. NCBI lineage: Bacteria > Bacillati > Bacillota > Clostridia > Eubacteriales > Clostridiaceae > Clostridium > Clostridium sp. 'White wine YQ'. The sequence continues at coordinate 281,297 of NZ_JAQYUU010000003.1, read as the reverse complement.
TATAGCAGATATGTAAAAAGGTGGTAAATATTTTTGGCGGGTGAGGATATGGGGAAAGTAATAACATATTATCTGGGTGATGAGAAAAATTCAGCTGAAGAATACTATGATGTAATAAGGAGATTTTCAAAAGATATAATAGGATATATTAAAGAAGCCGTAGGGGTATATGTAGAAAACCGTATGGAATACCAGAATAGAATTAATCCTAAAAATTTAAAAAAGAAGGAAGAGTATTATTTAGAGATATTAATTTTAGGTGTACTTTGGAAAGAATACATTAATAACGCTATAAAATCTAGGTTACTATCCAAAACAATATTGACTAGGACTGTTTATTTAAGGGTAAAAGGAAAAAGGATGAAAAAAGTAAGAATAAAGATAAAAGGCTTTTTCTCTACCATTATTTCAAAGAACAGTAAGAGTGTAAGAAAAGATGTGTCTAGGTCTTTAAATAATCTAAATAAACTAATTCTGTGGTTAAAAGCAACTGGAGAATTTATATATGAAGTTAAGTGTCTACAAGAATGGAGTGATTATTTAAAAACAAAAGATAAAGAAGAGATTTACGAAGTTTTGACTACGAGTATAAACATTGCAAGTGAATTTGAGGAAAAGAGCAAAATCACATTAGGCGTTTATACAAAGGAGGTAGGAAACTTTCTAAGGGAAACTTATCCTACGCATACCTGGAAAGAGGATGTTATATATTGTGGAAAGAGAGAAGTTCAATATCATTTAAATATGGTTGGAGCAGAAATACTCAATAGAATATATAGAGAGGATTTTCTAAAGACCGATGAGAAGAGAATTCTTTTACCAGGCTGCATGAGAAACAATTTAGAAGAAGAGTGCAGGGGAATAAGAACAGAAAACGGGTATGTATGCATTAATTGTAAAAATGATTGTGCTGTGAGCAAGCTATCATTAATGGGTAAAAAATATGGAGTTAGGGTTTTCGTAATTCCACATGAATCACTTATATATGAAAACACACGTATTGAAGATAGAAGCATAGGTATTATTGGGGTGGCATGTGTACTTAATCTGATTTCGGGAGGAATGAAGGCGAAGAGTATAGGATTTATCCCCCAATGTGTAATTCTTAACTATTGCGGATGTAAAAATCATTGGGATGAAGAAGGAATAATCACTAACTTAGATATTAATAAGCTATTTAAGATATTGGCAATAAGTGATACCTCTTCGGAAATTAATATAAAGTAAAAATTATACTAAATATTAAACAAATTATGAATTATTTTAGAAATGATTAATTATCTAAAAAGTAATCTTGACATATAAAAAATATGAAAGTAGAATTAGAACTAGTTGATTAATAAAAATTTAGGAAGACTATGGCGTTTTCATTTCAATTTTAATATACACTGGGGGTGTATATTGTTTGGGATGTCTACGCTTTTTTTATGCAAAAAAATAAATTAAGCTGAATTACAAAGGTAATTAAACAATGGGGGTAGAAAAATGAATATGTTAAATGGAGCAGACATGGGGTTTGTCTTTATTTCTGCTGCCTTAGTAATGCTAATGGTTCCGGGTTTAGCATTATTTTATGGCGGAATGGTGAAGAGTAAAAATGTGTTAAGTACAACAGTACATAGTTATGCAGCCTTAGCTATTATTTCGATACAATGGATAATAGTAGGGTATACATTAGCCTTTGGGCCAGACATAAAAGGAATAATAGGTGGATTTGACTGGAGTTTTCTAAGAAATATAGGTATAATTCCAAATGCAGATTATGCAGGTACTATTCCGCATTTAGAATTTGTAATATTTCAATTAATGTTTGCAGCTATTACAGCTGCAGTAATATCAGGTTCTTTTGCTGAACGTATGAGATTTCCAGCATTCTTGATATTCATGCTCTTATGGAGTACTTTAGTGTATGATCCTATTGCTCATTGGGTATGGGGAAGTAATGGAGAGCATATGGGATGGTTAAAAAAACTTGGGGTCTTAGATTTTGCTGGTGGAAATGTAGTTGAAATAAATTCAGGTGTTTCTGGACTTATTGCAGCAATATTTATTGGAAAAAGAAAAAAGAGAAAACCTGAACCTCATCATATACCAATGGCAATACTAGGAGGAGGTATTTTGTGGTTTGGTTGGTTTGGCTTCAATGCAGGAAGTGCTCTTTCTATGAATTATGTAGCAATTAATGCATTTGTTACAACAAATACTTCTGCAGCAGCAGGAGCAATTGCCTGGGTTGCTTGTGAGTGGATTCTTTATAAGAAACCTACTGCTTTAGGAACTATAAGTGGAGCTATAGCAGGATTAGTTGCTATAACTCAAGGAGCTGGATATGTGAGTCCTATGTCAGCAGTAATTTTAGGGCTAGTTGGAGGAATATTAAGCTTCCTTGCAATTGCAATATTAAAAGCTAGACTTGGCTATGATGATGCATTAGATGCTTTTGGATGCCATGGAGTTGCTGGGATTTGGGGTGCTATTGGAACTGCAATATTTGCATCAAAAGATATTAATCCTGCAGGAGCAAATGGAGTTATATATGGAAACTTCGAATTGTTAAAAGTTCATCTTATATCAGCAGTCTCAGTTGCGTTATATGCAGCAGTTGTAACCTTTGTAATTCTAAAGGTGATGAGTTTTGTTATGAAGATAAGAACTAATGAGGCTCAAGAGTCAGAGGGATTAGATATATCCTTACATGGTGAGGGAGCATATACAGGTCTAAATGTGTAGTAGATAGTTTAAAATAACCTTAAGTTACTTAAGGTTATTTTTTTATATTCAAGGGAAGTATAAATAGTAGACTACGCTATTAAGTATATAGTATTATGAACTTATGGGGGTGGTAAATTATATGGATAAAAAGCTTATGAAAGTTGATATTATCACAAGAGCAAATAAATTTGATGAACTAAAAGATGCATTAAACCATATAGGGGTTACAGGAATGACTGTGTCTAATGTACTCGGTTGTGGAATGCAAAAAGGATATAAAGAGTATTATAGAGGCGTAGCAGTAGAAGTTAATTTGCTTCCTAAAATAAAGGTTGAAATAGTAGTAAGTGAAATACCAGTTGAAGTGGTTGTAGATGCTGCAAAGAAGGTTTTGAGAACTGGTGAAATTGGAGATGGAAAGATATTTATTTATGAACTAGCAAATGTTATTCGTATTAGAACTGGGGAAGAAGGATGGGATGCTCTCCAAGATAGCAAATAATCTAATAAAGTTGATAAATAAATTGACTACAAAGAATAAATATTATATATTTAAAAGTATATACATGTCAAAGAGGACATTCCTAATAAGGAATGTCCTCTTTTTTTATATAATAAGGGGGGCTAAAAATGAAATTAAGGTTTAATTATTTGCTGAATAGGAGCTTAAAGAGCCATTCAGAAATGGTTTTTGAGGGCATTTCTAAGGGGAGAAAGAAAGCTCTTGAAAATTGGTTTAGAGATAAGTGGGTGCAATTAGAAACCACAATGAACACAATTAAAAGTTTGGATGAAGATAGTAAGGAAATTAATTTAGAACTTGAGGACAAACTAAAATATTACAGTGATTTTAGTGAGCTCTTAGTTATTAATGAGGCTGGAAAAGTTGTTATTTCAACATGTCAAAAACATATAGGAGATGACATGAGCATATTCCCTAATTTTGAAGAAGGGATAAGGGGCAATCAGCTTATGTATGGCCCATACAATGATGAAAAAACCTTGGATTTAAATCTGTCTAATAAAAAGTTTTTTGATGAAGTTACATTGCTATTTTCAATTCCGTATAGAAATGAGAATAATGAGAGAAGAATATTATGCACAAGAGTCTTGAATGATGACATGAGTAATGTAATCCAAGATGAGGATACGCATATTTATAAAGACTCTGGAGATAATTATCTATTCATGATAAAAAGTGATAGAAATATACTGCCAGGAACAGCTATATCAAGAAGTAGGTTTGAAGACAATACATTTACCATGGGTGAAAACTTAAAGGATGGTGTAAAGACAAGCAAGTGGGGAGTAGTAAAAATTAATAAACATACTGAGTTTGAAGTAATTTTTAATGATCCAGCAACAGGAAAACTTCATCCAGGTATACAAAAGACCATGGAAAATGAAGAAAATTTAGATTGTTGGCCAGGATATCCGGATTATAGACACATTATGGTTGGAGGAAAGGGAACAATAATTAGACCTCCATATTCTAATGAAGTTTGGGGTATGATGTGTGAAGGAGACATAGCTGAAATATATAATTTCAGAAGTGTAAATTTAAGAATTCCACTAGTTACATCAATAATAACAGCTTTATTCCTAATCGTTAGTAGGGTACTAACAACAAAGGTAGGGAACTTTGGTGTTATTAGTGACATAGCTACCTGGATTATCATAACATTAGCAACGTACTTCATTTCTAAAAAAATTGTTGTAAAACCTTTAAATACAACTGTTTCGATATTACATATGATTGCAGAAGGAGAAGGAGATTTAACTAAAAGAGTGGATAAGTTATCATCAGACGAAATAGGAGAACTGTCTAGATGGTTTAATAAGTTTATAAACAATCAAATGAATATGGTTAAGAGGGTTGGTACATCAGCTAAGACTACAAAAAAATCAATAAAAGCAGTTTCGGAATTAACAGAGAATATAAAGAATAGTATGAAAGTAATAGCTGGGACTGTAGAAAGTTTACTATCAAATACAAACAATCAAAATGAATTAATTCAAAATAGTAAAGCACAGTTTAATGATATATCTACTTCGATTAAGGAAATGGATGAGTTAATTAATCAAGTTACAGAAAAAGCTATAAAAACAAGTAAGTATGCAGTTGAAGCAAATGGATCATCTGAAGAAGTTTTAAATTCTATGGAAGAACTTGATAGAATAATGGAGAGAACATTAAAAAGCATAGATATGTTACAAAAAAGATCAAATGAAATATCCCAAGTTATAAGTGTTATTAGTAGAATTAGCAAACAAACACAATTATTATCACTCAATGCGACAATTGAAGCAGCAAGAGCAGGAGAGGCTGGTAAGGGCTTCTCAATAGTTGCCCAGGAAATATCGAAATTAGCTTCAGAAACGGAAGAATCAACTACGTCTATTAGTGAAATTGTAAGAAATATTCAATTAGAAACAAAGAATACTTCTGGAGCAATTGAACATATTAATTCAAGTGTAAAAAAATCTGTTATAAGTACTAAAGAAGCAATTAAGTCTTTTGGATTAATATCAAATAATATAACAGAGGTAACTAAAACTATGGAGTCTATATCAAAGATTACAAATAGTCAAAGTATTTCAGTTAATAAAGTAGATATAGAGATAAATAAAATGGCAGAAGTTATAAGAAAAAATACACTTCAAGGTGCAAGCAGTAGTGAAGAATCCCTCAGTCTTGTAGAGGATATATTAAGACAAATTATCCAACTAAAACAAGTTTCTGAGATAATGGTATATTCATCAGATAACTTAGAAGAAATTGTAGGCGGGTTCAAGATAGTATAAAAGGAATATATTAAAAAGCTGTAGTAAATATTTGCTACAGCTTTTTTAGGTATTAATTAAATTTTAGAGGAAAAATTTAAAAAATAGTGTTTTGCTCTTCCTTATCAAAAATATGAATTTTATCTATATTAAAGGTGAAATATAGTTCACTACCAACAGATAAGTTATCTTTAGGAGTAGTTTTTATTATAAGATTTCTGTCTCCAGAAGTTATATGAAGAAAAACTTCTGCTCCTAAATTCTCAATAACTTCAATCTTACCCTTTAATGTACTAGAATCTAAATTCGAGTCTACTAGCTTTATGTCTTCAGGCCTAACACCAATAATCATTTCTTGATCTATATATCTTTTATCTTTAAGTATATTAGCTTTATCAGTACTTAATTTCATATTACTATCTAAGCATTTAAGTACAGCAGTTTCATTTTCAATAACGACATGTCCATATAGGAAGTTCATTTGGGGACTTCCTATGAAACCAGCAACAAACATATTTGAAGGATGATTATATATTTCAGTTGGTGAGGCAACTTGTTGAATAATACCATCTCTCATTACAACAATTTTTGTACCTAGGGTCATAGCTTCTGTCTGATCATGAGTTACATATATAAAAGTTGTTCCTAAGCTTTGATGCAATTTTGCTATTTCAGCCCTCATTTGGTTTCTAAGTTTTGCATCTAAGTTTGATAATGGTTCATCTAGTAAGAATACCTTTGCATCTCTTACTATGGCTCTACCCATAGCAACTCTCTGTCTCTGTCCACCAGAAAGAGCTTTAGGTTTTCTATCAAGAAGATGCTCAATATCAAGAATTTTAGCTGCATCTCTAACTTTTATATCTATCTCACTTTTTGGAGTTTTGCGAAGTTTTAGTCCAAAAGCAATGTTGTCGTATACAGTCATGTGCGGATAGAGGGCATAATTTTGGAAAACCATAGCGATATCTCTATCCTTTGGAGCTAAGTCATTTACAAGGTTTCCATCAATATAAATTTCACCAGATGAAATGTCTTCTAATCCTGCAATCATTCTTAAGGTTGTAGATTTACCGCAACCTGAAGGACCTACAAATACAATAAATTCCTTATCTTCTATATCCAAAGAAAAGTCACTTACAGCTGTAACATCTCCAGGATATACTTTACATATATTTTTTAATGATAGATTTGCCATACCTGTACCTCCCAAAATAAAAAACTAAATACTATAAAGTGATTATATTAATACTATAACACCAAAAAATTCCATTGGGCAAAGAAATTTATTTTTAGAGATTACTAAGGTATATTGAATATAAACGGCATAGTTGCATGTCTTCAATAATATTTCATGTGTTGAATTTAGAAATTTGTATAAAAAGGGTAGAAAAAATATGTAAGATTTCACAAAAGAAATTAATATGTATTATAAGTATTTACTTGCATTAAGATAATTTGGTAGAATTTTATAAAAGGTATAAATAGGATAGTTTACTAATTTACATAATAATGAGAAAATAATTATTGTTAGCAGATAAAATTAGGCTAAGAAAATTATAAATGTTTAAAAGAATGTAGATATTATTCTATCTAGAATGGATGTGAAAATAGATGTCGGTAACTATAAGAGATGTGGCTAAGAAGGCTGGGGTTTCAGCATCTACGGTTTCTAGGGTTATTGCTAATAGCCCAAGAATAAGTGAAGATACAAAAATAAGGGTGCAAAGAGTGATAAAGGAACTAGATTATCATCCAAATGCTATTGCTAGAAGTCTGGCAAAAAGCTCTACAAGAACAATTGGACTAGTGTTACCTAATGAAGCTGAGGATTTGTTTAAAAACCCTTTCTTTATTAATGCAATGACAGGAATAAACATATATGCACAAAAAATGGGTTATTACATTATGTATTCTTTTAGTAAAAATGAGGAAGAAGAATTTGAGCTTGTAAAAAAATTTACTTCAAGTAATTTAGTAGATGGAGTAATTTTATTAATAGCAAGGGCAAACGATCGATGCATAGAGTACTTAAAGGATATGGAGTTTCCATTTTCAGTAATTGGTAGGCCAGAGGATACCTCAGAAGTACTTTGGGTAGATAATGATAATTTTAATGCTATGTATAATGTGGTAAGTAAATTTCTTCAAAAGGGAATCAAAAAAATTGGTTTTATAAGCGGAGATAAAGAATGGAATGTTTCAAAGGATAGGTTAAATGGATATCTACAGGCTCATTCTGTGCATGGAGTTCAGATAAATGAAAACCTTATAGTACAGAGGATAAAATTCAATGAAGAAGAAGGCTATGATGCCATGAAGTTGATAGCAGAAAGCGAAATTCCTCAGGTAGTAGTAACTACAGATGATTTGTTTTCTTTTGGTGCACTAAAATATCTTAATGAAAATAACTTAAAGGATGTTGCATTAGTGGGATTTAATAACACTCCATTAGCTGCATATCAAAATCCACCATTAGCATCTGTAGATATTAATGCAGAGAAGCTTGGGCATTATGCTGCTAAGCTTCTGATTGGAAGTCTTAATGATAGTAACTTGGAGAGAAATCACTACATAATAGAAACTAGTTTAATTGATAGAGAATCAACTAAAGGAATACTTTAGAGTAGAAAAGAAAAACCCTTGCAGATTGTAATTCATTCTGTAAGGGTTCATTTTTTATAAAAAGGGGGAAGTGCCAAATTATCAACACTTCCTTAAGTTATGGAGGTTTTAAAGTGTGCAATTTTTAAAACCTTTAGGGCTTTAATGTTGTTTAGTTAGCTCTATCTCTGAATCATATAGAAGAACTTTCAAAGGATTTCCTTTTTCTAAGGTCACTAGAGTTTTTCCTTTTGAAACTTCTATGCTTAAAACTCTTTCTCTAAAAAGAACTCTAAAGGAATATTTAATCCATTGATCAGGTATAAATGGTTTAAATGAAGGAATTCCATCTGTTATTCTCATTCCACCAAAACCTTGGACTATTGACATCCAAGTTCCTGCCATAGAGGTTATGTGTAACCCATCATCTGTATCGTTGTTTAGATTATCTAAATCCAATCTAGCAGTCCGTAAATACATAGAATATGCTTTTTCTTTATCTCCAAGCTCTGAAGCTAAAATTGAATGAACGCAAGGAGAAAGGGATGATTCGTGTAGCGTTCTGGGTTCATAAAAATAGAAATTTTTACGTTTGGTTTCTAAATCGTATAGATGACCTAAGAAGTATAAACCTTGAAGCACATCAGCTTGTTTTATAAAAGGGGAGCGAAGTATTCTATCCCATGACCAAGTTTGATTCAGCGGCAAGTCTTCTTTAGGTATATCCTTGACTAAAAGGTCTTCCTTATCAAGGTAACCATCTTGTTGTAAAAAGATTCCTAGACTATCATCCTTAGGATAGTACATCTTTTTGATGATATCCATCCATATAACTGTTTCTGAGTCTTTAATTGATAATCTATTTAGTACATCTTCGTAACTTTCTGAATAGGAATTCTTTATAAATTCTAGTGTTTGAAGAGTGTATTCTAAAGTCCAGGATGCGATTCTATTTGTATACCAGTTATTATTTACGTTATTTTCATATTCGTTAGGTCCTGTAACACCAAGTATCATATAACAGTTTTTATTTTTATTATAGATAACTCTTCCTTCCCAAAACCTGCTTATTTCAACTAAAACATCAATACCATAATCTAAAAGATGCTTATGATCACCAGTATAATTAACATAATTATATATAGCATAAGCTATGGCACCATTTCTATGGATTTCTTCGAAGGTTATTTCCCACTCGTTGTGACATTCCTCACCATTCATGGTAACCATAGGATAAAGAGCACCTTTCAAACCAAGTTTAGCTGCATTTTCTTTTGCTTTTTCCAGCTGATTATACCTATAAATTAGTAAATTTTTAGAGATTTGCGCCTCAGAAGTTCCAAGATAGAAAGGAAGACAATAGGCCTCTGTATCCCAGTAAGTGCTTCCGCCATATTTCTCTCCAGTAAATCCTTTAGGACCAATATTTAACCTTGAATCTTCACCTGTATAAGTTTGGTGAAGCTGAAATATATTAAATCTAATGGACTGTTGTGCTTTGACATCTCCATCTATAAAAATATCATTACTCTCCCAACTCTTATTCCATTCAGATACGTGCTCGTCCAATAGGAGATCAAAACCATCATTTTTAGCTGATTTTAAAGATCCTACAACATTATTAACTAAATCATCTTTAGGATAGTATCTATTAGAACTTAGGGAAACGTATTTTTCTAAAGTTAGAGTCTCTCCTTGTGAAACATCTATATTAATTTTGTAAGCTACATATTTATCTTCAATTAAAGAGCTTGGAGTAGTACTTATTTCAGTTTCATTTTTTAAAAGTTTAATTGAGGTAGCTGCAGTTACATGAAAGTCTAATTTTTTCGTTTTAAGTGTTAGATAGGCTGAATCTTCAATAAAACCCTTATTAACCTCATCCCAGAAAGTTTCATCATAGTTTGAATCTTCATTAACTATATTACCATCTAAGTATGGAATTAGAGTTATGGTATCGAGATAATTTAATGGAGTTATGGAATATCTAATGCAAGCAATTTCCTTTCTTTTTTTACTTAAAAATCTTAAGCTTTCTATTTTAGTTTCTCTTCCTATCGAATCTATAATAGTAGAAGTTCTAGTTAAAGTTCCTTCTTTCATATTTAAGTCTCTTTTAAAGTCTTTAATTGTAACTTTGTCTAAATCTAACTCTTGGTTTCCTAAAAAAACTTTTATTCCAATAAAGTTTATTGAATTGAGGACTTTGGCAAAGTACTCAGGATAGCCATTTTTCCACCAACCAACTCTTGTTTTATCTGGATAATAAACTCCAGCAACATAAGTTCCTTGAAGAGAGTTCCCGGAAAAGGTTTCCTCAAAGTTTCCCCTTATGCCCATAAAGCCATTCCCAATACTCATTTGACTTTCGTAGATTCTATTATCCTTTGAATTAAAACCATCTTGGATAATATGCCATGGATCAAGTAAAACGTAATCTTTATTCATTTAATCACCTCAAAACTAATAGTAAGTAAAACGGTTGCACAAAATAGTTAAAAAATTTTTAATAAAATTATACTGAATTAAAAGGGTTGTTATAAATATGATAGCATTTTATGGATAATTTAACAATACTTTATAATGAATTTGGTTGAAAATGTTTTCTGGCGTTGATATACTAAAATAAAGTAATATATTTTTTAGGATTAGGGGGAGAATAAAATGAAAAAGTCGGAAATAATTCATCAAGTTTATGCAACCGTTTCTACAATTGGAATATATGAAACAATGAAACAAGTAGGAAACAGAACACAATTATTGTTTACCAAAGGGAAAATTGAAGTGGAATATTTTGAAGGTGATATAGTAAGAATATTTCAAGGAGAAGAACATAGTAATCCAAAAGAAACCTCATCAGTAATGCAAATGAATAGTGTACAAGTTCCTATAGAAGAATCAGAAAAGAGTATCGTATTTAAAGGTAATAGAGTTATAACCATAGTATCGAAAAATTGCGGGACAATAGAATTTCTAGATAATTTCGGGAACATCGTATTAGAAGATGTAGCTCCAGCTGGTAAGGATAGCAAAGGAAATATATTTATTACTAAGGATAATTCTGCATTGGGTTATTATGGCTTTGGTGAAAAAGGTGGAAATCTTAATAAAAAAGGAATGTATATAGAAAATTATAATACAGATGAACCAGATACAGATGATGAGAGTTATGTATATTATAAAACTATCCCATTCTTTCAAGGGCTAAAGGAGGACTTAGCCTATGGAATTTTTTTCAATAATAGTTTTAGAAGTTATTTTGATATGGGCAATAGCTTTGAGGATAGAATCTTTTTTGGAGCTGTTGGAGGAGAAATAGAATATTATTTTATGTTAGGAAATGACTTAAGAGAGGTTACTGGACTATATGGAACACTAACCGGGAAAATGGATATGCCTCCTTTGTGGTCACTTGGATATCAACAATGTAGATATAGCTATTTCTCACAAAATGAAGTAGAAGAGCTTCTAAATAAATTCATAGAAAAAGAAATTCCACTAGATAGTATATATTTAGATATTCATTATATGGACGGATACAGGGTAATGACATTTGATAAAGATAAGTTTCCTGATCCAGAAAAGATGATAAAGAAGATTCATGAAAATGGGGTAAAGGTCATTGCGATTGTCGATCCAGGAGTAAAGTTGGATGAAGATTATGAAGTATATAATAGAGGATTACAGGGAAATCATTTTGTAAAAAATTATGATGGGAAATTGACTTTTGAAAAAGTTTGGCCAGGAATAAGTGCATTTCCTGATTTCTCAAATAAAGATGCTAGAGAATGGTGGAAAGATGAGCTTAAGAATTTTATATCAATAGGGATTGATGGAATATGGAATGACATGAATGAGCCAGCAGCATTTAATGAAGAAGGAACCCTCGATGAAAAGTGTTTACACGATGGAGATTATGGAGTAATGGAGCATAAAGAGTTTCATAACCTATATGGAAGAGAAATGAGCAGGTGCTCAAAAGAGGCTCAAGAAGAACTTAGGGAGAATAAGAGGAGTTTTTCCATGACAAGGGCTACATTTGCAGGTGGACAAAGATATTCCTCAGTGTGGACAGGTGATAATAGAAGTCTTTGGAGTCAGATGAGAATGAGTATGACTATGAATGCTAATTTGGGCATGTCAGGGTTTTCATTTGTAGGAAATGATATAGGGGGATTTTGCTTAGATACAAATGAAGAATTATTTATAAGATGGATGGAATTGGGGAGTTTTCTACCCATAATGAGAAATCATTCAGATGTGCTTTCCAGAAGACAAGAGCCATGGAGCTTTGGTAAAGATGTAGAGAATATTTGTAGAAAATTTATTAACTTAAGATATAAATTAATGCCATATATCTATAACTCTTTTTATCATTCTTATAAAGAAGGAATACCTGTATTTAGAGCCATGGTATTTGATTATCCAAAAGACATGAAGGTATTAAATATGAAGGAGCAATTTCTTTTTGGTGAGAGCATACTTGTTGCGCCAGTTTTGTATGAAGGAGAACGACAAAAAAGGGTATATTTACCAGAAGGAAACTGGTATAATTTGGTTAATGGGCAAAAGTATCAAGGAACTAAATTCTATAATTTTAAAGTTAATTTAGATGAGATTCTTCTATTTGTGAAAGAGGGGTCAATAATTCCGATTTATGAGGATAATTACTTAAACATGGACAATGTCCCAGATAAAGTGACATTAATTCCATATGGAGAAAAGGCGACAGGAGTAATTTATGAGGATGATGGGATAAGCAAAAACTATAAAATGGGACAATACAATTTATACAGAGCAAGTTATTCGGCCCATGAAGCAAAGCTAGAAAAGGAGTGTGAGGGATACAAAAGTAATAAGAAATATGCCTTTAAAAATATAAAAGAGATTTCTTTTAAATAGAGGTGAAAGACATGGACTCATTTAAAGATTATGTAAGAGAATTCATGAATAAGTTTCCATATATTATTGAAGTGACAGACAAGTATGGAAATTATATTTGTGAATCAACAAAAAATAAAAAACTTGAAGGTATACATTTCCCTATTCAATACAATGATACGGTTTATTATATTGAGATAGAAAAGAAAGAAGAATCGAGTATCCCTTTATTAAGATTTATTTTTGAAGAGAAATTAAAAGAAGTTCAAGAATTAAAAGGTAATGAATTATTTAACCTTATCAAAGGGGATTCAAGTTTTAAAGAAAATGCTGAAGTGTTAAATAATATATTAGATAAAGGAACACTAATTCTTATTAAGGCGAAGAATCATTGTAAAGAAGTTTATGATATAGTCAAATATTCTTACAATAATGAAGAGGAGTATAAGTATTGTATCTGGGAAGAGTATGTTGTACTATTAGGAATTTTTGATGAGGTTTATGATCATTGCAAAAGTATCTTGCATAATGTTCAGGAACTAAATATTAGAAGTCCAAGAATAGCCTTGGAGGCTCTTTGTGGAAAGGCTAATATAAAGGAAGCTTTAAAAAATCTTAAAAGTTTAATTGAACTAAGTGATAGAACCGGAATAAGAAAAGATATACTTACCTCAAGTAATATAATTTTTGAGAGAGTCATGGATGGAATAAATCATAATTTAAAAGAAGAGATAATAGCCACATATAAGAATTATTTAGATAGCCAAGATTCGGATACATTAAAAACTATAGAGACTTTTTTTCAGAGAGATTTAAATATCAGCGATGCATCAAAGGAGTTATTTGTTCATCGGAACACTTTGTTATATAGATTAGACAAAATAAAAAGAGAAACATCCATGGATTTAAGAAATTTTAATGAAGCAATGACTTTTTATGTTATATATTTTGTTTGGAAAAGTAATTCGAGGTAGTTTGGAGTGAGATTTATGAATAAGATAAAAGGTTGCATTTTTGATTTGGATGGAGTGATTGTCGACACAGCGAAATATCACTATTTAGCATGGAGCTCCTTAGCTAAAGAGTTAGGAATTGCATTCAATGAAAAGGATAATGAGCGATTAAAGGGCGTCTCAAGAATGGAGTCACTTAATATAATACTATCATTAGGAAATAAAAAAATGACACTAGAAGAAAAAGAGTTACTAGCAGATAAGAAAAATAAGAAGTATGTTGAGTGTATAGACAAATTAAAGGAAGAAGAAATACTTCCAGGGGTTAAAGAATTTCTTCAGGAATTAAGAAATGAAGGGATAAAAATTTCATTAGGTTCAGCCTCAAAGAATTCAAGATTTATATTGGACAAACTTGCATTGAAGGATTACTTTGATTGTATAATAGATGGCAATAAAATAAGTAAGGCCAAACCAGATCCGGAAGTATTTTTAGCAGCTGTTAGAGAGATGGAATTAAGTGCAGAAGAGTGCGTAGTATTTGAGGATGCATTAGCAGGTGTTAGAGCAGCACATAATGGAGGAATGAAGGTTATAGGGGTAGGAAGTGAAGAGAATCTTTCTGAAGCAGATATAGTTATAAAAGGCTTTGAAGGAATATCAACTGATATACTAAGTAAACTGTAGAATAAAATAAATATAAAAGAGTCACCTAGAAATATAATGAAAATACTGGGTGCTCTTATTTTTTTATTTTAGCAAATTGGTGTAAGATATAAAGTGAATATACTTAAAGGTAGGTGGTTTTATGAAAAAGTTTATTGGACTAAGAACACTAAAAACAGCAATAGGTGCCACAATAGCTATAGTAATTTCAGAAGTCTTAGGACTAAGATATGCAGTGTCTGCTGGGGTAATAACAGTACTAAGTGTTCAAAATACTAAAAAACATTCAATAACTTTAGCCTTTCAAAGGTTAGGATCTACCTTATTGGCGCTAATAATTTCAGCGATATTATTTTCTATAGTTGGATACAATCCCGTAGCTTTCGGACTATTTTTACTTATTTTTATTCCTGTTGCAGTTAGGTTTAAAATGCAGGATGGGATTGTGGTTAGTTCGGTATTAGTAACACATTTGCTAGTAGAAAATTCAATATCATTATTTTGGATAAAGAATGAGCTGCTTTTAATGGCAATAGGAGCGGGAATAGCAATTTTATTAAATACATATATGCCTAGAGTAGAAGATAAAATTAAATCAGATCAAGAAGAGATTGAAGGGTTTATGAAAAAGATACTATTAAGTATGGCAGAGAGTTTAAGAAATCAATCTGTAAGTATTAGCGAGGAAGAACTATTCAGTAAGTTAGAAGATAAGCTTAAAGAAGCTACAGAAAGAGCATATATAAATTTAAACAACAATATTTTATATGAAGCCAAATATTACGTTAAGTATATGCAAATGAGAACAGTGCAATTACAGGTGTTAAAATATATGAGAGGACATTTTACGAAGTTTTATATTGCCTACGATCAAACTGAATTGGTAGCATCATTTACGGAAAGAGTTGCTTTTGCCTTGCACGAGTATAATACTGCAGAAGAATTGCTACTTGATTTAAAAGAAGTCTTTGAGATATGTAGTAAGCAGGAATTACCTAAAAGTAGAGAAGAATTTGAAAACAGAGCTATGCTTTTTCAGTATTTAAATGATTTTGAATATATGTTAGAAATAAAAAGGGATTTTAAACGCGACTTATAGGGTTTTTGATAGGAAACTTAATTTATACTTACATAAATAAGTTAATAGTTGAACTTAAAACCCTATAACTAATAAGAGGGGACTTTTACATAAAGAGAAGGTGGTATTTTGAGGGTAAAGAAACTTATAGAAGGAAATTTTCATGCATTAATGCATAAAAATTTTAGATACTTTTGGATGGGGCAATGTGCTTCATTAATTGGAACATGGATGCAAAATATAGGTCAAAGTTGGCTTGTTTTATCCCTAACTAACTCTCCATTTTTATTAGGGGTTCTTACAACAGTTCAGTTCATTCCTGTAACAATATTTTCTTTGTTTGCAGGAGTTATAGTGGATAGGTTTCCCAAGAAAAAATTATTGCTTTTTACTCAAGCCGCATCAATGATATTAGCATTTATACTATCTGCACTGGTGTTTAGTGACACTGTTAAATATGAATATATATTAATAGTTGCATTCTTACTTGGATGTATAAATTGTATTGATATGCCAACAAGGCAGGCATTCACTGTAGAGATTGCAGGGAAAGAAGATTTGATGAATGCTATTGCATTAAACTCATCTATCTTTAATCTAGCAAGAATATTAGGACCAAGCATAGGAGCAGTGGTTATGGCTTACTTTGGAGCAGCGTGGTGTTTCTTCTTCAATGGAGTAAGCTATCTAGCAGTGTTGTATGGACTTTACAATATTGATGTAGATGGAAAAAATAATAAACAAAGAGTTAAAAGCAATATAATAAACGAAATAAAGGATGGATTATTCTATGTGAAGAATGACATGATGCTTTTAGAGACCCTACTGATGGTATGTATAATAGGTATATTCGCATTTAATTACAATGTTCTTGTTCCTTCTTTTACAAAACTAGTTTTAGATGGTAATGAAAAGACCTATGGGTTATTAATGTCATTTTTAGGAGCAGGTTCTTTAATAGGAGCGTTAAATGTTTCTATAAGGAGTAAGAGAGGCCCAAAAATGAAGGTAGCATTTATAAGTTCTATCGTCATATCAACTATGCTTATATTAAATGGGTTGAATAAGAGTCTAATGTTTACAAGCTTATTATTAATTGTAACTGGATTTTTTAATATAGCATTTTCTACAACTTCAAACTCTTTATTACAACTTAATTCTAAGGATGAATATAGGGGAAGAGTAATGAGTATATACTCTCTAGTTTTTGCAGGAGCAACACCAATAGGGAGTCTTCTTACTGGATGGATATGCGATAATATAGGTGCTTCAGCTGGTTTTTTAGTGAGTGGAGGAGCTGTATTAATATTAGTAATAATAATTAGAATAATATTTAAAACAAAAAAAGTTGATACTACCTCATAAAAGCATGACTAATGTGCGAATATATATTATGAATTGTTTTCAAAAATTAATGAGCGCATTTATTAAGTTTTACAGGAGGAGATTAACTTGATTAGAAGTATAGATAAAAGAGTTGAATCTATAAAAAATAATAATAAAGAAATAGATATTTTTATTGAAGAATTTAAACCATTTATAGTTTCCTCTGCAAGTAAGTTTCTTAATAATTATATTGATTATAATAACGATGAGGAATATAGCATAGCATTATTAGCTTTTAATGAGGCAATAAATACCTACAATTTTGAAAAGGGTGGCTTTTTATCTTTTGCTCAAAACATAATAAAGTATAGGTTAATAGATTATTTGCGTAAGGAAAGCAAGCAAAAAAATATTTTGACAGAAGGTAATTTTGAAAATGAAGAATCCGAAAGTTATAGCATTCTTGATAAAAATGCAATGGAGGTATATCAATCAGAAGGGATAAGCTATCTTAGAAAGCTTGAGATTGATCAATTATCAATAGATTTAAAACAATATGGAATAACATTCGAAGACTTGGTAAAAGCATCTCCTAAATGGGGTACAACTAAAAAAATATATAATCAGATAATAAACGCATCACTAAAAAGTAATGAAGTTATGAAAAATTTAATTGATAAAAAGACTTTGAATATTAAAGAGCTAGAAAAATTAACATCCCTACCCCGAAAAAAAATAGAAAGATCTCGTAGATATATAATAGCAGTGTTAGTAGTTATTATTGGAGATTATCAATATTTAAGAGACTACATAAATTTGGAGGTATAAGGATGAAAGGAATAGTATTAGAGAAACATGATGGATATGGAATAATACTTGATGCAAAAGGAAAATTTCATAAAGTTAAAAATATAGATAATTTAGTTATAGGGCAAGAATATATTAGTAACTCAGTATTTAAATTTAATAGGAGTCTAGTATATAAGGTGGCAAGTCTCGCGATGGTAATGCTTTTTGTATCATTTGGATATGCTTATGCAAAACCAAGCTCTTATATATCTTTAGATATTAACCCAAGTGTAGAATTAAAGTCCAATATGTTTGGAAGAATAGTTGACGTTAATCCATTAAATGAAGATGGAAAGAAAATTTATAGTGGGTTAAAGCTTAAAGGAGAAAAAGAAGAGGAAGCACTTGGAGAACTGATAAAGGCAGCAAAGGATAATGGATACTTGAAGGTAGGGGAAGATAATGCAGTTGCAATAACATTGTCTTCTAACAGTAGAAACAGAGAAGATAAAGTAAAAGAATTAGAAGTTGAGCTTAAACAAGAGTTAAATGACGCTGATCTAGGAAAAACTGAAGTAGTAGTACAGAACTTAAACCTAGAAAGACATCAAGAGGCAGAAAGTTTAGGAATATCTCCAGGAAAGATGCTACTGATTGAAAAGCTTCAATCAGAAGAACAAGGGGTTAGTGCAGAAGAATATGCTAATAAACCTGTAAAAGAAATTATGAAAGCAATAAATGAGGCTAAGAAGGATGATAAGGCTGAAGTTAAAAAGGGAAAAACAGATTCTGGAGAAGTAAATAGTGATAAAAATAATGCAACGCAAAAAGAAAATAAAGATAAAGCCCAAAGCAAAGATGAAAAGACTCAAAATAGTAATATAGATACGAAAAGTGGAAAAGACGATAATAGCAGCCAAGGAGAAACAAAGAAAGCGCCAAGTGAAGGAAAAGAAGGAGCTAATAATAAAGATAAAAAGTAATAAAAAGACTGAAAAACTTATGTTTTTCAGTCTTTTTATATTTTAGGCTGGCTTTTTAACAAAGGCCATTGATTGCCACTTTTTAGTTCTCCATCTCCATAGCATAAGTATACCTCTGAACCACTCATCACAGGCAAAAGCCACCCACATTCCAGCGAGCCCAAACCCCATCTTTATTCCGAAAATATAGGAAAGAGTTACACTGACACCCCACATGGATAAAATACCCATGTAAACTGGAAACTTAACATCGCCAGCTGCTCTTAATGAATTAATTACAACAACATTAAATGATCGTCCAGGTTCTAAAATTGCGTCTATAATAAGAACCGTTCCACCGACAATGAGGATGGAAGGATTGTCTGTAAATATTGACAATACTGGGGTCCTAAGCAAGGCGAATAGAGTTCCAATGCTAAAAGATATTATAAGAGCTAAACGTAAACTTTTAAGGCAAGTTTTATACGCTTTCTCAGTTTCATCTGCACCAACCAAATGACCCACTAATATTTCGGTTCCTTCTCCTATAGCTACTGAAAAGAGATATGCAAACATAACTATATTTTGAACATAAGCCTTTGTTGTGAGGGCTTCATTTCCAAGGAAATTTATGAAATATGTAATCACAAGTTGAGATAAATTATATGAAAAGTGCTCTCCTGCAGTAGGTATGCCTATCTTTAAGAGGTCTCTTACAATATTTTTAGGAAAAGGGGTTATATTTTTAATGCTTATGCCATGCCCAACATTTTTAAATACAACATAAAGCATTATTATAAGCCCTAATAATTTACTAATGTTAGTAGAAATAGCAACTCCGCGTACTCCTAACACAGGTAAGTTCAAAGGTCCAAATATAAAGATATAATCAAGAATAACGTGAACAATGTTTATTCCTAAGGTAACAAGCATAGATATTTTAGTTAAACCATGGCTTCTAACAATTGCAGTACATGTCATCATAACTGATTGTAGGAATAAACATCCTCCGACAATCTTAAGATATTCTGCTGCAAAACTCATAAGTTCTGGCCTTATTCCCATTGTACTAAGAATTCCATGAGCAGCTAAGAACATTATTAAGCTTAGGAAAAGTCCAAAAATACAGTTAATAATTAATGATACTGTTGCAACTTTAGATGCCATTTTCTTGTTCCCAGCACCTAGGTTTTGTGCAATAAGTACAGAGGTTCCAGTAGATAGAATTCCGAACATTATATTCATCATGGTAATAAGCTGATTTGAAACACCAACAGCAGCAACTGCATTATCTGAATATCTGCTTAACATAAGAGTATCTACACTACCTAGAAGCATAAAAAGCAGGGTTTCTATAAATATTGGCCAAGTTAATTTAAATACAGTTAATTTTTTAGTGGATAAGGGAGTAGATGTCATATTAATCCTCCAAGTAAAAAGCAACTTTTATAAATCTTTACTAAAATAAAAAACTTATTATACTCATTGTATAATAAGTTTTTTGGAGAAGTCAATTTTATGAAATTATGGAAGTAGCTTTACAAATTCTTGATGAAGCTCTTCTTTTAAGTTGAAGTTTAAATCTTTTAACACTGTGTTAAGTGCCTTTAGTGTAAGATATAATTTATCTTCATAGCAATTTTCACCCATGTGACCAATTCTAAAAATCTTATCTTGCAAAAAGTCAAAGCCACCTGCAATTATTATATTATGTTCCTTGATTAATTTATCAAATATATCTTTATATTTAATTCCAGAAGGAACAAGAACTGTAGTTACAGTATTTGAATAATAGTCAATAGGGAAAAGCTCTAATCCAGAGTTTATAAGTGCACCCCTAACAGCGTTAGCAAATAGCGTATGCCTTTTAATAATGTTTTTATCATTAAGCACGTTATCTATTGCTTGATTTAGTGCATAAATATCACTAATAGGTTGAGTATAAGGGAACCATTTTTCTTCATACCAATTCTTCCATATAGATAAGTTGGTGTAGAAACCTTGTACAGGAGTTTTTCTGTTATTCATAGCATCTTGTGCTCTTTTACTTATAGATAGGAAGGTTAAACCTGGAGGTGCAGAAAGACATTTCTGTGAACCTCCAATAACCACGTCGATCTTCCATTCATCTACATTTACTTCTTCTCCAGCAATACTAGAAACAGCATCAACTATAGAGAGAATTCCATACTTATTAAGCAACTTACATATGTCAGAGATTGGATTAGTTATCCCAGAAGGAGTTTCGCAGTGAACCAAAGTTGCAATCTTAAAATCATGATTTTCTTGTAGAAAAGCTTCAAGCTTATTATAATCTAAGCCTTTTCTTCTATCATCATGAAAATAAGTAACTTCACCACCGTATATTTTGCAGAAGTCTCCAAACCCCTCTCCATATATTCCATTTTCAATACACAATACCTTATCGCCCTGTTCAACTAGAGAGGCACAAGCAGCTTCTAAACCTAGTATTCCTTCGCCAGATAAAATAAGGACATTGTTTTTAGTTTTTAAAAGAGTTTGAAGCTTACTACAAGTTTCTTTATAAAATTCATAAAAGTCTAGATCCAAGTCAGGGTTAGTAATTTCTTGACTTAATGCCATTCTTACATTTTCTCTTATATAAGTTGGACCTGGAGTCATAATTAATTTATCCATTTATATCTCCTTAAGCTCTAGTTAATAATTTTCTTTTTATAAAAGCAGATTTAACTGCAGTTGCAAGAGGAAGACCTAAAATTGTACCTACTACACATTGCATAAAATTACCCCAAATTGATTGTATAGGTGCATATATATTTCCGTAAAGAATGACTTCAGCTATATAGTATCCAACTATCATTATTATAGTAGCTAAAATTATTCCAAAAAGGTTAAAAAAGAATGATTTTGGAGCCTTTCCATTACTGCCTTTGTCAGCTAGATAACCTATAGTATATCCCATAGCAAACCTTATTATAAAAGTAAAGGGTGCCCAAGGGAAAAATGAACTTGTTATATCAAATAGAGCCATTCCGAAAGCAGCAGATATTGCTCCTGCCTTTTTACCAAATACTATTGCAATAGTAAAAGCCATAACATTTCCTAAATGAAATAGTCCCCCAGGAGTAGGTCCAGGAATATTTATGAATCTTGTAGCTACATAGATTAATGCAATAAATAATCCATAAAGTGCGATATCGCTAGTTTTTGATTTGTTTGATGTGTTTGTTGTCATGATGATTGCCCCCTTAATATTATTAATGTTATTATCTTAAAACAATTTAAAGAAAATGCAAAATGTATGGATACAATTGTTTATATATTAATAATAGGTATTAATTGATATTTTGTATGAATAAAAATATAATAAAGATGCAAAGATAATTTAAGGGAAAAATATAGAAAAAATTTAATTTGTAAGGGTTGAGGATTTTGAAGAAAGTATTAATATTACTTGATGTTATAATCATGTTTATTGCGGCAATTGCCTTTTTTAGTTATAAAGAAAAACTTGCAATGGATAGAGAGGTATCATCAGCTAAAGAGGTATCTACAAATTCAGAACTTTCATTTGGAGTGATTGGGGATTTGCATGAAAATATAGATAGTTTTAATAAATTAGCTGAAGATTTTCATGAAATAAATCCAAAAATGGATGCTTTAATAATGAATGGAGATATGGTGGGTCAAGGAATTCCAAGTCAATATGAATCTGTAAAAAAAGCATTAGATAAAAAAAGCTCAATTTTGCCTAAGATAATTATAAGTAATATAGGAAATCATGAATTTTTTGATTATAATATAGAGCAAAATTCTCCAGAACAAGTTGAAGTATTCAAAAAGAGATATCTAGACTTTTCGGGAGAGGAATTTGTGTATCACGATAAATGGATTAAAGATTATCACTTTATATCTCTTGGCTCCGAATCTGGAAATACTAAAGAACTTGGATCGATGAAGGCATTTTTATCTGATAAGCAATTGAAATGGCTAGAAGAAAAGCTATCAGAAAAATACGTAAAGGGTAAGCCTATTTTTGTATTTTTACATCAACCATTAAATAATAATGGAAAAGGGTTTACAGGAGTGGAACAAGGGCAGCAAGTTAAGGATATACTATCAAAATATCCTGAAGTGATATTATTTACCTCCCATACTCATGCACCGTTAGATGAGAAAGGAATAAAGACTGATCTTCCTTTTACAACAGTTCACACAGGAGCTGTTGCCTATACCATAGTAATGGATAGTTCGGGTAACAGACAGAATGTAAACTATAATCAAGGGCTATACGTGGAAGTAAACAATGGCAAGGTAACAATAAAAGGTAGAAGTTTCAATGATAAGAAATGGTTATTTTCAAAGGATATATAGGGTTTTTTATAGGAAACTTAACTTATACTTGTTTGAAAATGTCGGCTTCTGGACATTTTCAGGCATGAATAAGTTAATAGTTGAACTTAAAACCCTATAAATAATATAAAAAGATGGAATAAGTCTATAATCTTATTCCATCTTTTTTATTTAAGATTCTTCTAAAATCTTATCTTTCTCTGCTTTGAGTTTAGATATGTTTTCAAGTAAAGATTTTTTATCATCTCTCAAGGCAGACTGAATTCTTTCAATAGCAGATCTTAAAGCTTTAACATCTTGCAGAGCATCTTTTATAGGTGCTTCAACCATAAGATCCGCAAAGAAGTTGTCAAAAAGACTATCGCATAAAGAATCTAATTCATTTAGATTTATAGTAGATTGAAGTGTATCATCTAAATCACTTAATTCTACCTTGTATTTACTTAGTTGTAATTTTACTTGATTTATGTAATCTGAAATGTTTTCTATTTTAAGTTGGCTTGTAACTTTATTAAGATTGGTTTCTCTTAATACGCTTTCAGCATCTTCTAATTCTGAAGTTAAACTTCTTAATACTGAATATAACTCTGAACCTTGATCAATAGCTTCATTAATTTCTTTAAGTTCAAGGTTAAGCTTGTTAATTTCACTAGAAATCTCAACTAATTTTTCTTTACTTGGGTTGTCTGAAGCATAAAGAGATGCCTCTTTTTCACTTAATAATTTATTATAATCTTGTTCTAAGGCATAGTAGCTAGAGGCTTCTTCTGATAATTGTTTTTTTTCTTCTAAAAGTGTCATTAGATAATTATTACACTTTTCAAAGTTTGCTTTTGCTTCAAGAAGTTCTCTATTTTCCTCAGAAATCTTTTTATCATACTTACCCGATAGCTTCAAAAAAAGAGTAGTTAAGGAGAAAGAGTTTAATTCTTTAACATCTGATTCTTCGTTATCCCAAATATCGCTTAATGCCATAAGTTGATGCTTAGTTCTTATTATTTCTTTCTCGATTTTAGATAACTTTTCTAGTAACTTTGAATAATAAAGTAATTTCCCTCTCATTTCATGAAGGGATTCATTAATTGTTTTTGTCATAATCCTGCACCTCTAAAATTAATAAATAATGATTTCATAATATCATATATATTATATTACAATATCT
This sequence comes from Clostridium sp. 'White wine YQ', assembly GCF_028728205.1. Lineage (NCBI taxonomy): Bacteria > Bacillati > Bacillota > Clostridia > Eubacteriales > Clostridiaceae > Clostridium > Clostridium sp. 'White wine YQ'. Next base: position 257,045 of record NZ_JAQYUU010000003.1, on the reverse strand, counting down.
TAGCATTAAACTAAATAAATTAAAAATTACGATAAAATTAATTTTCTAATCAAATTCTAATAATTCATTAATCATTCTATAATTAATGAAATCTATAATAAAAGTGTAGAGTAAATGAATGATTTAAGAAAAACATATAAATTTTGGAGGGATTATTATGATAACAATAGAGATGATCGATGAATTAAGAGCTAGAGTAGATGTAACTTACGAAGATGCTAAAGAAGCATTAGAAAATTCCCAAGGAGATATTTTAGAAGCTATAATATATCTTGAGAGAAATAATAAGGTTAATTCAAAAAAGCAAGAGTTTAAAGAAGAGCAAAAAGAAGAACAAGATGGTTTTACAAAGGCAGTATGCAAAGCGATTTCTTGGTCAAAGAATGTTTTTAGAAAAGGAAATTCAAACCACTTAGTAATTGTGAAAAATGATAATGTAATACTAAGACTTTCACTAACAGTAATAGTTTTAGTAGTTGTATTAGCACCATATATCTCAATACCATTACTATTATTAGCGCTATTTACAGGTCACAAAATTAAATTTATTGGAGACGATATAGAGAAAACTAGAGCAAATGATACAATGAATAAGGCTAGTACAGCTGCAGAAAACATTAAAAGTGAATTTGCTAAATAATAATCAATGGGATGTTTTTAAGGATTTGAATTAGATATAAGAATTCTTTAAAAATATCCCTCTTTTATTTTTATGATAGGTTATAATTTAATTAATATACTTGAGGGGTTGAAATAATGAAGGGAAAAATATTGATTATTGAGGATGAAGTTAAAATAGCTAGATTTGTTGAGTTAGAACTTAATTATGAAGGATATGAAGTAGAAAAGGCGCATGATGGAAGAATGGGTTTTGAAACATTTAAGAATGGCAATTTTGATTTGATTTTATTAGACATTATGTTACCTACAATGAGTGGAATTGAAGTTTTAAGACGGGTAAGAGCAATATCAGAAATTCCTGTTATTATGTTAACCGCCAAGGATGAAACTATTGATAAGGTAACAGGTCTTGATCTAGGAGCAGATGATTATGTAACAAAACCTTTTGAGATTGAAGAATTATTAGCAAGAATAAGGGTGGCTTTAAAGAGAAAAAGTGTAAGTAGAATTGAGGATAATATATTAACGGTAGGAAAGCTTAAGGTTGACTTGGAAAAATACACTGTAAACTATGACCAAGAAGCAATAGAAGTAACCAAAAGAGAATTTGATCTATTAAAATATCTTCTAGAAAATAAAAATAAAGTATTATCTAGAGAAAAAATAGTTGAAGAAGTTTGGGGCTACGATTACTATGGAGATACTAATGTAGTAGATGTTTATATAAGATATTTAAGAAGTAAATTGGATGATAAGTTTAACAAAAAAATAATCTATACCGTAAGAGGGGTAGGGTATTCTGTGAAAGATGAATAATAATAAATTTAACGATATAAGCAAAGAATATGCTGAAAATGTGAAAAAAGAAATTAAGAAAACTTCAGAAGGAATAATTACTAAGATTCGTTTGTCTATAGTTTTAAAATTAAATACTATGTATACCTTAAGGTTAATTGGTATGCTGATTTTTTTAAATATTGCAATTAGTATTATTTATGGTTATGCAGTTTATAAGACAAATAAAAGTAAGGTAATTGATTCGGTTAGTTATATATCTCAAATACAAAAAGAACAGAAAGATCTGCCTACAGGAATTATTGAAAGTATTGGGTTTACTCAAAAGATTAATTATTATTTTTATGATGAAAATGAAAGCCTAATTTACGCAAATAATAGCGAAGCTCAAGAATTGACTAATATGATTTTTAAGATAGATGATGAGAATTCATTAAGAAATAGGGAAAATCCATTTAAAGCAAAGGAAACTTTAAACAAGAAAATAAATTCATTATTAAATATTAACTACGTATATGAAAAAAGCATTACTACTGAGAGCGGAAATATCAACGTAGTAGCTCAATATGGATTTACTAGTGAACTAAATGAATTAAAGACCATATTAAGTATATTAATATTAGTAGAGATTGTACTAATATTAATATCTTTAAGTAAAGCTACCAAAGGAACTAAGAAGATATTAAGACCAATTGATGAAATGAATAATACAGTTAAGAATATTACAATAAATGAGTTAGATACAAGACTCAATATAAGTGGGACACAAAATGAACTTAAGGATTTATCAATAACTGTAAATGATATGTTAGATAGAATTCAAAAATCTTATGAAGTTCAAAATCAATTTGTATCAGATGCATCTCATGAGCTCAGAACTCCAATAGCAGTAATTCAAGGATATGTAAAGTTATTGGATAGGTGGGGTAAAGAGGATCAAAAGGTTCTGCAAGAATCTATTGATGCAATTAAATCTGAAGCTGAAAACATGAAAAAACTAGTTGAGAATCTTTTGTTTTTAGCAAGAGGAGATAAAAATACACAAGAGATAAATTTTGAAATATTTACATTGGGAAATTTAATGGAGGAAATATTAAAGGATACTCAATTAATTGATAGCAATCATAATATAATTCTAGAAAGAAATGATAATGTAGAAATTTATGGTGATAGAAAATTAATTAAGCAAATGCTAAGAATATTCATTGATAATAGCATAAAATATACTCCAATGGATGGAACAATAAAGCTAAATTCTTACTGTGAAAAGAAAGAAGTTTTAATAGTAATTGAAGATAATGGAATAGGAATATCAGAAGAAGATTTACCTAAAATATTTAATAGGTTTTATAGGGCAGATGAATCTAGAACTAGAGAAACAGGAGGAACTGGTCTTGGACTATCTATAGCAAAGTGGATAGTTAAAAGTCATAAGGGTCAAATATCTGTTAAGAGTGCTTTAGATAAGGGCACTAAGATAATTATTAGTTTGCCTTTAAATAAAGATGAATAAAAATACATTAAAAATTTTAAATTATCCGTGAAGTTTTTGCATAAATATTAAATATAGAATAAAAAAGAGTATAATAGTTTTAGAATTATAGATAGAGTCATAGTGGGTATAATTAATGCTCACTATGACTTTTTTGAGGCGGTGAAGCTTATATGGGATTTTTAAACAAGTATATAAAAAGATATTGGAAATTATTTTTTCTTGCAGTTCTTTTCCTTACATTAGAGGCTATGTGTGATTTGCTGCAGCCTACAATAATGTCAAGAATAGTAGATGTTGGAGTAGCTGAAAAGAATATGGATTATGTAATAAAGCTTGGAGGCATAATGCTTTTAGTGACATTAGCAGGAGCTATAGCAGCATCAACTAGAAACATAATAGCAACTAATGTTTCTCAAAATTTTGGCGCAGAGTTAAGACTAGATTTATATAAAAAGATACAAAGCTTTTCTTCCAAAAACATAGATGAGTTTGATAGAGCATCTCTGATTACGAGATTAACTAACGATGTAAATCAAATTCAAGTTTTTGCTAATGGCCTTATGAGGATTTTTGTAAAGGCTCCTTTATTGTGCATAGGAAGTTTAGTCATGGTTATAAGATTAAATTACAGATTAGCTTTAATATTATTAGCAGTAATTCCAGTAGTAGCTATTATTATTTCGATGAACATGAAGATAGGATATCCTTTGTTTAGGAGAGTGCAAAAAGCTTTAGATAAGGTAAATAGCATAATGAGAGAATATCTGTCAGGAATACGAGTAGTTAAGGCATTTAATAGATTCAGCTATGAAGAAAATAGATTTGGAAATTCAAACGAAGAATTATCAGAAATATCTACGAAAGCAATGAAGAGGATGGCTATATTTTCTCCTGCTATTACCTTTACTGTAAATTTAGGAATAGTTGCAGTAATATGGCTAGGAGGAGTAAAGGTAAATCAAGGGCAAATGCAGGTGGGCCAAATAATAGCTTTTGTAAATTATATGACCCAAATTTTATTTTCACTTATGATAATTTCTAATGTATTTAATATGTTAGTAAGAGCAAAAGCCTCAGCAGAGCGTATAGAAGAAGTATTTTCTAAAGAAAATACAATGATTATAAAGAAACAACCAATAAAAGAATTTGCTTCTAAAGGCAAGATAGATTTTATAAATGTAAGCTTTAGTTATTCTGAGTCTTATGAGGAAAAGGTGCTTAACAATATATCCTTTAGTTGCTTGCAAGGAGAAACTTTAGGGATAATTGGATCTACAGGTTCAGGTAAAAGTACTCTTGTGAATTTAATTCCAAGATTTTATGATGCAATTGGTGGTGAAATAAGAGTTGATGATATAGATGTAAAAGAGATAGATACTAAGGTCTTAAGAGAAAAAATAGCTATTGTTCCTCAAAAAACTGTTCTGTTTACAGGTACAATATCAGAAAATATTAGATGGGGAAATGAGAAAGCAACTAAGGAACACATAGAGAAAGTTTCAGATATGGCCCAAATTCATAGCTTTATTGAAAAGCTTCCAGATGGATATGAGACTTTGATAGGACAAGGCGGAGTGAATTTTTCAGGTGGCCAGAAACAAAGGATATCAATTGCTAGAGCATTAGTAAGGGACCCAGAAATACTTATTTTAGATGACTGTACAAGTGCACTAGATGTTACAACAGAAGCTGAAATAAGAGAAGAATTAAGAAAATACTCAAGTAAACTTACTACTATAATCATAGCTCAGAGAATTACTTCCGTAATGAACACAGATAGAACAATTGTGTTAGATAAAGGTGAAATTGTAGGAATTGGAACTCATAAGGAACTTATGAAGGAATGTGAAACATATCAAGAGATATTTAAGTCGCAAATTGGGAAGGAGGCAATATAAGCATGAAGGAAGATAATTCAAATAATGTTACTCCCCCATCGTTAGCTAGAAGAGGCCCTGGCCAAGGAAATAGAATGGCACCAGTAGTAAAACCAAAGAATTTCAAGGGGACTATGAAAAGGCTCTGGCACTATTTTGGAAAAGAGAGAAATCTATTATTAATAACCTTTGTATTTATAATTATTGATGCAATAATTACGCTTTTAGTTCCATATATAATTGGAAAGGCTATTGATGCAATGTCTAGTAATAAGCATATAGTAAATTTCTCAATATTAACATACATGATAATAGCCTTATTTGGAGCGTATTTTATTGATGCAGCTCTAAATTTTCTGCAAGGATGGTTAATGGCAGGTATATCTCAAAGAATAGTAAAAGGTCTTAGAAAAACTTTATTTAGTAAGCTGCAGAAATTACCTATAGGTTTTTTTGATACCCATCCCCATGGTGAGGTAATGAGTAGGCTAACTAATGACATAGAAAATGTAAGTAGTACCATATCTCAATCAACAACTCAGTTGATGTCTGGAGCTATTACTATTATTGGTTCTTTAATCATGATGCTAGTGCTAAGCCCAATATTAACTCTTGCAAGCATAATAACAGCTCCTTTAGTTTATTTACTTACAAAGATAATAGCTAAGAAAACTAAGGTATTATTTAAAGAACAGCAAGTTCAGTTGGGAAAATTAAATGGATATATTGAGGAGACTATTTCAGGAATAGATGTGGTAAAGGCATTTAATCATGAAGATAAGGCTATTGAAGAATTTCAGGAACTTAATTCAAGTTTATGTAGCGTAGGCCTTAAGGCACAAATTTGGTCAGGTTTTCTAATGCCTTTAATGAATGTAATTAATAATGTGGGATTTGCAGTGGTGGCAGGTATTGGAGGAACTTTAGCAGTAAAAAATCTTATTACAGTAGGAGTAATAGCAAGCTTTTTAAGTTACTCAAGACAATTTACTAGACCTCTTAATGACTTGGCAAATATTTTTAATACATTACAATCAGCAGTAGCTGGAGCGGAAAGAGTTTTTGATATTTTAGATGAAGAAGAGGAGCCATTGGATATAGAGAATGTAATTTCTCTTGGAAATATAAAAGGGCATGTAGTCTTTGAAAATGTATCTTTTGGTTATAGATCCGATGTGCCTATACTGAAAAACATTAGCTTTGAGTCTAAGGAGGGCACAGACACTGCTCTAGTAGGACCAACAGGAGCAGGTAAAACAACAATAGTTAATTTGCTTACTAGGTTTTATGATGTTACCGAGGGCAGAATATTAATTGATGGAAGAGATATAAGAGAATATACAAGAGAAAGTCTAAGAAAAGCCTTTGGGGTAGTTCTTCAGGATACTTATCTTTTTTCAGGCACAATAAAGGAAAATATAAAGTATGGAAAACCAGAGGCCACAGATGAAGAAGTTGAAGCAGCAGCAATTATGGCAAATGCAGATGCTTTTATAAAAAGATTGCCTAGTGGATACGATACTATACTTTGGGAAAGCGGAGGTAACTTAAGTCAAGGGCAGAGACAGCTTTTAGCTATAGCTAGAGCTATTTTATCAAAACCAAGTATTTTAATATTGGATGAAGCAACAAGCAGTGTTGATACAAGAACAGAACGAAGAATACAAGAAGCCATGTTAAATATGATGAAAGGGCGTACGAGCTTTATAATTGCCCACAGATTAAGCACTATAAGGGATGCCAATACTATTATGGTTATAGATAACGGGAATATTATTGAAAAAGGAAATCACGATGAGCTTATTAAAAAGGAAGGGGTATATTCTAGTATGTACCTTAACCAATTTAAAAACATAAGTGAATAGAGAATTTATAGATAAAAGGATGGATGATTAAAAAAATCCATCCTTTTTGAAAAATTTCTTTATAATTATTAAATATTATGAGATATTAAGAACATAACATTTTAATAAGTAAGTGAGTGGATAATATGAAGATTAAGAAGAAGCCTTGGATATTTTTGTCTCTAATTTTAATAATCTTTTTAGCTGGTGGGTATTATATTTATAACTTAAATACATATAGGGATAAGAAAGTTGATCCTAAGATTAAAAGAGGAGAACCAGTATCTATATTTGTAGCATCAGATATACACTATTTACCTGATAGTATAAATGACCATGGAGAAGCTTTTCAAAGATTCGTAACTTTAGGTGATGGGAAGCAAACAGATTATATTGAACAAATTACGGATGCCTTTATAAATGATATTAAAAAAAGTAAACCTCAATTTCTTATAATAAGCGGGGACTTAACAAGTAATGGTGAAAAGGCGAGTCATGAAGAATTGATTAAGAAGTTACATAAGATAGAGGAACTTGGGACTTCAGTGTATGTAATTCCAGGAAATCATGATATTTTGAATCCTAATGCAAGAAGTTTTAAGGGAGAAGATCAATATAAGACCGACTATATAACCAATAAAGATTTCTCTATGTTGTATAAGGATTTTGGATATAATGAAGCTGTTTCAAGGGATAAGAAGACATTAAGCTATTTAGTAGCACCAACAGAAGATACTTGGTTTCTTATGCTGGATACAGCAAAATATATGAGTAACATTAAAAATGGATCTCCAGAAGTAGGGGGACAGATTACTAAAGAAACTTTTGAGTGGATTAAAAAATGCAGTGATTTAGCAAAAGCTCATAATGCAAAGTTAATAACAGTTATGCATCACAATTTAATGGATCACAGTGGAGTGGTGAAAAAAGATTATACTTTAGATAATAGTAAAGATGCTATTGATGAATTTACAAAGGATGGAATAAATTTGGTTTTGACAGGGCATATACATATTCAAAATATAAACTCCGCTCAAGATAACAATACCAAGGTTTATGATATAGCAACTAGTTCGTTAGCAGTATATCCTCAGCAGTACGGAATCATAAATTATGATAAGGAAAAGGGATACGATTATAGTACTAAGTCTGTTGATGTTGAAGCCTATGCGAAAGAAAATGGATTAAAAGATAAAAACCTAATTAATTTTAAAGCTTATTCGGAAGAGTATTTTGGGGATAAAGCATATGATAGAGCATACGAAAATCTAGCTAGTTCAGGAGAATATACAGTTGAACAAATTAAAGCAATGAGCAATATAATGAGAATAGTAAATCTTAATTATTTTGCAGGAACTGAATATAAGATTGGAGACGATATTAAAAATACTGAAGGATTTAAACTTTGGGAAAATGATATATCTATGTTTCAACGTAATTATATCTTAAACATAATAAATGGGAAGAAAGAAGATAATACCCATTTGCATATTGAAAAATAGCTAATAATACAGAAGTTTTCTTAATGGAGGGAAGCTTCTGTATTTTATTGTATTATAAAGAAAAACATTAATTGAAATGATTGTTGAGAACAATTGGCAATTGAAGTATAGTAGATAGTAATAGAAATATTTATATTAAGATGTTCGAAAGAGGTTAGAATTATGGATAATAATAAGTTGGGGAATGTATCCAGTGAATATAAAAGCACAGGAATTTTGGGAGGAATAAGTTTAATGAAAATAGCAGCAATTATTTTTGCGTTAGCATTGTATATTATTATAAATTACTATATAGGATTAAGAGGAATTCAATTAGTACAACTTTTAAATAAGAGTATAAATACTAAAATTTTATGGGTAATCTTTTGGTTTATTGCATTTAGCTATATTTTTAGTATGGCACTACCTAAAATTCTTCCTAAAACAGTTATAGGAGGACTAGATTACATAGGTTCGTATTATATGGCTATAATGATGTATTTACTAATAATTTTACCTGTAATAGATATTTTAAGAATATTAAATGGTAAAATAGGTATTTTCCAAATGACAGATTTCTTTAAGGCAACTGTAGGAATAGTTATAACCATTTTTATTATGTTTATTTTGATTTATGGGACTTGGAATGCTAGTCATACTGCTATAAAGGATTATGAAGTAAACATAAATAAAAATGCAGGAGCTATTAAAGAGTTAAAGATAATTATGGCATCGGATATTCATATCGGAAGTGTTGGATATAGGGATAGAATGGAAAAGTTAGTTGAAATGACAAATGAAGAAAATCCAGATATGGTCCTACTAGCTGGAGATATAATAAATGATGATATACAACCATATATTGATGAAAATATAAGTCAATATATTAAAGAGATAAAATCAAAATATGGAGTTTTTGCAGTCACAGGGAATCATGAATATATAAGTGGAAATGCAGATAAGTTAGTAGGGTTTTTAAAGGACTCTGGAGTTAAAGTGCTTCAAGATGAATACTATAAGGTAGATGATAGCTTCTATGTAGTGGGAAGAAATGATATATCAGGAATGAGCTATTCTGGAATGAAGAGAAAAGACTTATCAGAAATAATGGAAGGTGTAGATAGAGGTAAACCAATATTTTTAATGGATCATCAACCTAAGAATCTACAGGAATCAGTTGAAGCAGGAGTAGATTTAGAGGTTTCTGGACATACCCATAGAGGACAATTAGCACCTGGAGAGTTAATAACTGGAAAGCTTTTTGAAATTGACTGGGGTATGCTTAAAAAAGGAAATTTCACAGAAATAGTGTCCTCTGGTTTTGGAACTTGGGGGCCACCTATAAGAATAGGAAGTAGATCAGAGTTAGTAAGAATAAAAGTTAAATTAAATGAATAGATAGGGGTAGGGTGTTATAATGGCTGGAGTAATAAAGTTTTTAATGAACGTAGTTAATAATTTGCATGATTTGCTTCAAAAGATATTTAATAAAATGGGGGTAGGACTTAATGATAAGCAACTTCACTTTATTATAATTGGATTACTTGGGATATGTATTTTTGGAATTACTCAACTTGCATTTAAAAAGTTATCTAAGTATAGCATTACAGCTATTTCATTTATATACACATTTACAGTGCTAGTAGTAATAGTATTTGCCATAGAAATTGGTCAAAAGATAACTAAAAGAGGTAATATGGAGTTTGAGGATATAGTGGCTGGACTCATGGGGTTTTTGTACCTATTTATTATCTATTTAATTATTAAGATAGGGAAATATTTATGGAATGAAGTATTCTCAAGGAAAAAGAGTAGAAAAACTAGGAAGTGAAGTTATGAAAATAGGTGCCTTTTCTAAGAAAAATAATATAACTTTAGATTCTATAAGACATTATATTACCCTAGGATTACTAGTACCGAATAGAAATGGAAAACAATATGATTTTGATGAAAGATGCCAACTAGACATAGAAGAAATAATAAATTTAAAGGAGTTAGGTTTTAGTTTAAATGAAATTAAAACAATTTTCTTTTTTAAAAAGTTTGCTAGCTTGGCGAGAAATGAGGATAGGGAATATTATAGGGGTATATTTAAACAAAAGTGCAGGGATATTTCTATTGAGATAGAAAAACTTTCAGATATAAGAGAAAAGCTTGAAGAAAAATTAAAAATAATGAACTTATCAGAAAATATACAACCGAGAAAAATTGGAGTCGATATAAGAGTAATAAGTTTACTTAATTGCAGTCATTGTAACGAAGGACTAATCTTAACACAAGGAAGTATAACTGATAACAAGATAATAGAAGGAACTTTAAGTTGTAAATGTGGTAAAAAGTATATAATTAGCGAAGGTATTTTAATGGATGAAAATACCTTTGTTAATAAAGAGTACATCACTCAAAAAAATTCAATTAAGGATTATATCCTAGAAACGAGTGAAGAATACCTAGATAATCTGTATAAGACTAATGAATGGCTGCATAGAGAGCTCGATTTTAATGATTCTAAAAATAAGGTAATTCTAGAACTGGGGACAGGATGGGGATATTTTTTAAGAAGTATATATAGTGAACTTCCTGAATCCTGTACTTATATAGCGGTAGACAGAAATATAAATTCTCATATATTTCTCAAGTCAATCTTAGAGAATTTGAATTATGAAAGAAATATTCTATTTATTTGCTGTGATTTCTTAGATATACCCATTAAAAATAAGTCTGTAGATATAGTTATGGATATTTCAGGTACAAGCAATTTTAGTTTTGAAAATAGAGAATTTTTATTGGCGTTAATAGATAATAAAGTAAAAGAGCAAAGTAGGCTTATAGGAAGTTATATTTTATTTAAAAATTTTGTTGCCGATAGCTTTGTAGACAAGAACTTTAGAATTAATTTCATTCTTGAAGAGGTTAAAAAGAACTTAAATAAATTAGGTTATAAGTTAGAAACAGAAAGGGTTTCTGATTATGTAGAAGAAGGGGGCCCGTTTGAGAACTATTTTAAAAAAGGTGAAAAGGTGTATACCTATAATTATTACGGTAAAAGGTAGGGTTAACCCCACCTTTTTTTTATTTAGGGAGAAGAATTTTTGAAATAGCCTGTTGAAGTGGTCTTAACACAAGAGCGTAAGATTAATTTAACAGGAGGTTATGAAATGAAGAATTTAAGTATAACTAATGTATTAATTATAAACAAAAGCATTCATTGGTGCATAATAGGGATGATATTACCAATATCAACACTATTCATTATGGATAAGGGAATCTCATTATTACAAATAGGGTTACTTGTAGCAATACAATCAGCAACAGTCATAATCTTTGAAGTGCCATCAGGAGCACTTGCAGATAATTATGGCAGAAAGAATGTTTATATTATTTCAATGATGATGATGTGTGTTGCAGCAATAATTTATATATTTTCTGTGGGGTTGTTTCAAGTATCTATAGGGATTGTATTTATGGGTATAGCACAAGCACTTTCTTCAGGTACAATAGATGCGTGGTTTGTGGATGAATTTAACAATGAATTTCCTAAGGGTGACTTGCAAAGTGCCTTGGCTAAATCTAATGTATTCACATTAATATCCTTAGGAGGGAGCTCATTGCTCGCGGGGATACTTCCTATGAGTATTGGAACTATACTTCATGCAAAACTACACTTAAGTAGTTATTCAATTAATTTTATAGTAGAAATTTTTCTTATAATTATTCAGATTATATTAACAAAAAAATTAATAGTTGAAGAAATTCATGAAAATAAAAAAGCTAAAATACTAGAAAGCTTAAAATCATCACCCAAAACATTGAAAAGTTCTCTTGAAATTGTAGTAAGAAATAAATCTATTTTTTTTATGATGCTATCAACAGTAGTATGGGGATTAGGTTTTTCAGCTCTAGAAGTCTATTGGCAGCCACAAGTAAAGAATATATTAGGAGGAGAAACTAAAATTATTGTGTTTGGAGTTATAAATGCAGGATATTTTTTTGCTGGAGCTATTGGAAGTATAATTATTTCTCCTATTTGTAAACTGTTTAAAGGAAATTTACTAAGGGTATTGATTCTAATAAGGATATTACTTGGAATTTCATTCATAATCCTAGCTTTTCAAAAAAATATAATAACATTTGTAATTGTATATCTATTACTTTATGCAATCAATGGAATGGCAGAATCACCATATTATACACTATTTAATAATCATGTAGAAAACGAGAATAGAGCAACTCTTTTATCGTTAGAATCACTATTTATGAAATCGGGCGGACTTGTAGGTTCTTTAGGCATGGGATTTGTGGCAAAAGATTATTCTATTTCAATAGGTTGGATAATAATTGGAGTAGTTGTAATTACATCGGCTAGTTTATTTTTTAAGATATTGATGATGGATAAAAAACATAGTAGCTCTCCATAATATATGTATAAATATTAAGGAGGGTTAGAGATGAATAATGTTCATTATCAAGTAAGTGGACTCGCAGGCTCAGAAAGTAAAACAAAATTAAATAATGCATTAGATAAAATAGAAGGAGTTCATAAGGTTGAAGTAGATTTAGCAAGAGGAACAGTTGAGGTGCAGTTTAATAATCCTGCAACAGGTGAAGAGATTAAAAGGTGTATAGAACACACTGGATATAAGTTGGATAGTAATTAAAAAAGAGGCCGTATACGGCCTCTTTTTATATAAACATTTTAAATAAAAAACTTAGCTAATAATATTAGTGATATTACGCAAGTAGCAATTGAAATATCCTTAAACTTACCAGTAGTTAATTTTAATATGACATAAGATATCATACCAAATGCGATACCATCAGCAATGCTGTAACTCATCGGAATTAAAAGTAATGCGATAAATGCTGGTATAGCTTCAGAAAAATCTGTTAAGTTAATTTCTTTAACAGGTTCTAACATAAATAATCCGACTAAGATTAATGCAGGAGCAGTTGCTTCTGTAGGTATCATTAAAAATAATGGTGAAAGGAATAATGCAAGTATAAACATTACTGATGTTGAAACAGCTGTTAATCCAGTTCGTCCACCTTCAGATACACCAGAAGCACTTTCAACATAAGCAGATAATGCACTAGTTCCAAGACAAGCACCAACAGTAGTTCCTATAGCATCTGCAAGTAAAGCCTCTTTTGCTCTTGGAACATTCCCCTTTTCATCTAATAATCCAGCCTTTGTAGCAACACCAACTAAGGTTCCTATAGTATCAAACATATCCATAAACAATAAAGTGAATAGCACTATAACCATATCTAAGCTGAAAACATGAGTCCATTCAAATTTCATGAATGTTGGAGCTAATGAAGGCGGAGCACTAAAAAGATTTCCAGGAAGATGAGTTATTCCCATTGGTATACCAATTAATGTTGTTACAACTATTCCTATTAAAAGAGCTCCTTTGACTTTTCTAGCCAATAAAATGGCAGTCACTATAATTCCTATTATTGCAAGTAATACTCCAGGGCTTTTTAAATTACCAAGTGAAACAATAGTACCACCATCAGCATGAGTGATTATTTGAGAATCTGCTAAACCTATTAGCGCGATAAATAAACCAATTCCTACTGAAATAGCTCGTTTAATGTTTAATGGTAAGCTATTTATGATTGCTTCACGTATATTGAATACTGTTAATAGTATAAATATAATTCCTTCTAAGAAAACTGCAGTCATAGCAAATTGCCATGAATATCCCATACCTTTAACAACTGTAAATGCTACAAATGCATTAAGTCCCATAGCAGGAGCGGCTGCAAAAGGAAGTTTTGCAAGTAAACCAATTAATAAAGTTGCTACTATTGCTGATATTGCAGTTGCTGTAAATACTGACCCTGAATCCATTCCAGCTGCGGAGAGAATTGAAGGATTAACTGCTAGTATATAAGCCATTGTCATAAATGTAGTGATTCCAGCTAATATTTCAGTTTTTACAGTAGTTTTGTTGTCCTTTAGTTTAAAAAATGATTCTAACATTGAATATAAGTCTCCTTTTCGCATAAGGTATTTTTGGGAAATACCTTTCATTTGTTTTATATCTAAAAAAACCACTTGAATATAGTAACAAATAAATCTTACATAATCAATAGGAAATACGAATATTTACATAAAAACAGATGGGTTTATTCGGTAAAAAGTATAAAGCAACAGGATAAAGTTCTTCGTTTAGGACTTTATCCTGTTGCTATTTATTAGTTTTATCTTGTTTTTAAAAATAATTCTGGATTCTTAAATATTATTTCTTCATAGTCATCATGAACCTCAACCTGTAAAACATCGTATAGTTTCTTTAATTGTTTTATTATTTGATCAAGAAACACATCATCTTTTACCAAGAGATACATTTTACTTTTAAGCCCGTCACCAACTTCTCCACATAGTATTCCTTCAAGGTTAAAAGCTCTTCTAGCAAATAATCCAGTTATATGAGACATCACCCCAGGATGATTGTTCACTAATAATTCAATTATTAAATATTTATTATTCATATATTTTCACCACCAATCATGTTAATTAAACTTTCTCCAGGAGGAACCATTGGAAACACATTTTCTTCTGGGTTAATGTCAATATTTATTACATAAGGTTCTTTTAAGCCCAAAATATATTCAAGTTTAGCAATTGGATTTTGCTCATAGTTTAAGTTGCATGAGTTTAACCCAAATCCTTGAGCAACTAAAGCAAAATTTGTTTTAGTTATAAACTTTGAAGCTATAAAATGTTTATCATAAAATAACTCCTGCTGTTGTTTAACTAATCCTAAATGATTATTATTTAGAATTATTATTTTAATATTAAGATTAAGATCGCATAGGGTAGCAAGTTCTTGAATGTTCATTAAAATAGAACCATCACCAGAAAAACAAACAATTTGTTTATCAGGATTAGCTAAAGATGCACCAATAGCTGCAGGAAGTCCAAAACCCATGGTACCTAATCCCCCTGAGGTTAAAAGTGTTCTCGGTTTTGTGAAAGGATATATCTGAGCTGTCCACATTTGATGCTGACCAACATCAGTAGTTATTATTGCATCCTCATCTAATATTTTAGAAACCTGCTTAATTATATTTAATGGATGAAATAAATCTTCTTCTGCTGGAAGAATTAGGGGGTATGACTTCTTACAGTTAGCCACTTCTATTAGCCAATCTTCTCTTGGATTTAAATCTATTTTCTTTATAAGATATTTAATTATAATGCCTATATCACCAATAATAGAAAGGTCAACTTTTTTGAGTTTATTTATTTCAGATTCATCTATATCTATATGAATGATTTTTGCATTAGGAGAAAATTCAGATATCTTACATACAGCCCTATCATCAAATCGAACGCCTAAAGCAATAATTAAATCTGCCTCATTTAATAGTAGATTAGTAAATCTAGCACCATGCATACCTAGCATACCTAAATATAGTTCATCATGATATGGAAACGAACCTAAAGCCATTAACGTAGTAGTAGCAGGAATAGAATTTTTCTTGGCTAATTTATATAAGTCATCGGAGCACTCAGCATTTATAATACCTCCCCCTACATATAGAATAGGTTTCTTAGAGGCGTTAATTAAATTTACTGCAGTATCTATATTTTGTGAGAATGTATGCATTTTAGATGACTTTTGTTGTATGATTTCTGGCCAAGAATTAAATTCATATATTTCAGTTTGAATATTTTTTGGAATATCAATTACCACAGGACCAGGCCTGCCATCTTCAGCAACTCTAAAAGCTTCAGGGATAACATCAAATAGTTCTTCGATTGAATGTATGAAAAAATTATGCTTGGTAATTGGAATAGTTAACCCATAGGTATCAACTTCTTGAAAAGCATCAGTTCCAATTGCGTTATACGGAACTTGCCCAGTTATTGCAATTAGTGGTATGGAGTCAAGCTTTGCATCAGCTATAGCAGTTAACAAATTTGTAGCGCCAGGCCCAGATGTAGCAAAACATACAGCGGCTTTGCCAGTTGACCTTGCTATCCCTTGAGCAATAAAAGCAGCCCCTTGCTCATGTCTAGCCAATATGTGGCTAATATTGCTCTTGTATAATGCATCATAAAGTGGGAGATTAGCACCTCCTGGAATACCAGCTATAGTATCAATTCCAAGTAGTTCTAAAAGTTTAATAGTAATTTCAGCCCCAGATAATTTCATTAATAAACACTCCTTTAAATAAATTAATTTTCTATAAAATAAAAAAACCTTCGTCCTATATATAAGGACGAAGGTTGAATCTCCGCGGTACCACCTAATTTTGTATAAAAATAATACACTCTTAAATATAGTACGGGCATAAATAGGTAAAACCTTAATACCGATACTACTTCTCCTTTAACGTTGAGACTACGTTTAATTCTACTCTTCTCATTTCGATTAACGACTCCGAGGCTACCTTCTATAGTTCCTTCATGGGAAATTTACACCAAGCTTTCCCTCTCTTTAAATCCAGAGAATATATACTCCTCCTCATCAAAGTCTTTGATATTAAATTGGTTATTGTTAGTATTGTATAACTATGCAAAAACAATGTCAAGAATATTTTGAAAATTTAAAATTGATAAATTTCAATAGGTAAATTGTCCGGGTCACTAAAGAATGTAAACTTTTTGCCAGTAAATTCATCAATTCTTATAGGCTCAACTTCAATATTATGTGAATTAAGATATTTTACTGAAGCTTCTATATCGCAAACTTCAAAAGATAGGTGCCTAAGACCACAAGCCTCAGGATAACTCGGCCTCTTTGGCGGATTTGGGAATGAAAAAAGTTCGAGTTGACTTTCACCAATAGATAAATCAAGTTTATATGAGTTCCTTTCTTCCCTATAAACTTCACGAATAATATTTAGGCCTAGTATATTAACATAGAAATTTTTAGATATATCATAGTTTGAACAAATAATTGCAACATGATGTATTTTACGTAGATTTAAGGTATTTTTCATTTTATATACTCCTTTAAAATATTTATGGTATTTATTTTATCATTAATATATGAATTAATAGAAATACTTTTATTGAATTCATCAATCATTATGTTAAAATATCTATAGTACAGTTTCAAAAATGGAGGAAGACAAATGACTAAAGGTAGAGTTTTTAAAGGACTAATTTTAGGAACAATTACATTATCATTAATAGGAAGCTTAGTTTCTTGTAGCAAAAAAACAGCAGAACCAATTTCAAAAAGCGAAATATTGCTAGATACGCCATGTAAAGTAACGATATATGATAATGTATCAAGTGATGTTTTAGATAAGGCATTTGATAAGTTAAGAGAAATAGATAAAAAAATGAATGCAGCCAATGAGGACAGTGAGATTTCAGCAGTAAATAATCAGGCTGGGAAAGGATATGTAAAAGTATCTGATAACACCTTCTATGTTATAAAAGAAGGAATAAAATATGGTGATTTAACTAGCGAAAAATTTGATATTAGCATTGGACCACTAGTTAAGCTTTGGCATGTAAATCAAAGAAAAGAAAATGATACTGAACCACTTCCAACACAAGAACAAATAAATCAAGCAAAATCACTTGTTAATTATAAAAATGTTCTTCTAAAAGAAGATACAAAAGAAGTTATGTTAAAGGAACCTGGAATGTCATTAGATTTAGGTGGAATAGCTAAAGGTTATGCTGGTGATGCAGTAGCAGAGGTTTTAAAAAGTAACGGGGTAAGTCATGCTATTATAGATTTAGGTGGAAACATTTTAACAGTAGGTTCTAAGACTGATGGTACGGATTGGAAGATTGGGGTGCAAAATCCCAATAATGAAAGAGGAGATTACTTAGGAACAATAGAAGTAACTAATAAAGCTGTAGTTACATCAGGTATATATGAAAGATATTTTATTAAGGATGGTAAGAAGTATCATCACATTTTAGATACTTCAACTGGATATCCTGTTGATAATGAACTTGCAAGTGTTTCAATTATTACAGATAAATCAATAGACGGGGATGCTTTAGCAAAGGCATTTTGTTTTGGTGTGGATAACGGATTGAAGTTTATTGAAAGCCAAAAAGGTATTGAAGCAATATTTGTTACGAAAGATAACAAGGTATATGTTACTTCAGGTTTAAAAAATAATTTTAAAATAACAGATAATAATTTTAAATTGATGAATTAATTGTAAGCTTCATTAATAATATGTATAAATATGAATAAATTACATCTAAGATACCACTAGATTTTTAGAGAAAAATATGTGATACTTGAATCGAAACAGCTGATGAAGAATTTTTTATTAATTTAATAAAAAACCAGAGTATATTGTCTATTAATTTAACAAATAATAGGAAAAAGAAAGGTATTATTTACTTTTTTCAATAGAATATCATTAAAAACTGCTGTGGAAATAATAAAATCTGTTAAAAAAACGAAATTTAATTAATAAAATATAAAAAAAAAAATGTATTTCCATTATTTTTAAAAAATTTCATTGACTACGGTAGTTTAGTGAGATAATATTTAAGCGTAAGCGATAACATATTGGAGGTATGAGGTATGAATAAAAAATTAATAGCATCAATTTCTGCTATAGCAGTAGTTGCAACTTTATTTGCTGGATGTGCAAAGAAAGATGATTCTACTACTAAAACTACAAAGGAAATAAAGGTAGGACTTTCAACAGATGAAGGTGGATTAAATGATAAGTCATTTAACCAATCAGCAGATGCTGGTATCAAAAAAGCTCAAACTGACCTAAAAGTAGGTTACAAAGCAGTAGAATCAAAAACTAAAGATGACTATGAATCAAATCTAGATGCTCTAGTTGCAGATGGATCAGATTTAGTTTTCGGAATAGGATTCCAAATGGAAACTGCTCTTGGAAATGTAGCAGATAAGTAC
Source organism: Clostridium sp. 'White wine YQ' (assembly GCF_028728205.1). NCBI lineage: Bacteria > Bacillati > Bacillota > Clostridia > Eubacteriales > Clostridiaceae > Clostridium > Clostridium sp. 'White wine YQ'. The sequence goes on along the minus strand of NZ_JAQYUU010000003.1, from coordinate 238,061 downwards.
TCAGACAAGAAGTTTGCAATTGTTGATACAGTTGTAAATAAACCAAACGTAGTTTCTTATACATTTAAGGAACAAGAAGGATCTTTCTTAATGGGAGTTATAGCTGGAAAGACTACAAAAACTAACAAAGTTGGATTTATAGGTGGAAAAGATGAAGCACTTATAAATAAATTCGAAGCAGGATTTGTAGCAGGTGTTGAATCAGTAAACCCAACTGCAGCTGCAGATTTACTAAATAGAAAAAACGTTGCATATGTTAACAGTTTTGCTGATGCTGCATTAGGAAAACAAGCAGCTCAAAATCTTATAAACTCAGGTTGTGACGTAATTTACCATGCTGCTGGTGGTGTTGGAGTTGGAATGTTCCAAGCAATTCAAGAAGCAAACAAAGCTGGTAACAAAGTTTGGGGTATCGGAGTAGATATGGACCAAGCACAAACACTTCCACAATATGCTGACATTATACTTTCTTCAATGATTAAGAGAGTTGATACTGCAACATATGAAGCTACAAAGAGTGTTGTAGATGATAAATTCCAAGGTGGAAAAAATGTAGTATTAGGAATTAAAGAAGGAGCTATCGGAATAGCAGAAACTTCAAGCAAGAACACTTCTAAAGACGTTCTTGACTTAGTTCAAAAATATCAAGATGCTATAAAAGATGGAAAAATAACAGCTCCATCAACTATAGATGAGTTAAAGGCGTTTAAGCCAGTTGAAGTAAAATAGTTATTAAGACAGAGTAAAAATTTCAATTATATAAGAGCTAGATGAAAAAAATTTATCTAGCTCTTATAAAGTTATTATGGAGTTATTAAAAAGTTTGTTTAAGAATGGGAGAGATAAAAAGTGACAAAAGTGGTAGAAATGAAAAACATAACCAAAGTATTCCCAGGCACTATTGCAAATGACGATGTTAATTTTGATTTGGAAAAGGGAGAAACACATGTTTTATTAGGAGAAAATGGGGCAGGCAAAACCACTTTAATGAATATCCTTTATGGGTTATACCAACAAGAAAAAGGGGAAATATACATAAATGGAAAGCTTGCCCAAATTAATAATCCAAATGATGCAATAAAACTAGGTATTGGTATGGTACATCAGCATTTTATGCTTGTACACAATTTTACTGTAGCAGAAAACATTATTTTAGGTAATGAGCCTAAAAAAGGCATGAAAATTGATATGAAAAAAGCCATTGATGACGTAGTAGAGGTTTCTAAAAAATATGGTTTTAAAATAGATCCAAACGCAATTATTGAAGATATAACAGTAGGACAACAACAAAAAGTAGAAATTCTTAAAGCCTTGTATAGAGGAGCAGAGATACTTATATTAGATGAGCCAACAGCAGTACTAACTCCTCAAGAAATTGAAGAGTTAGGTGTTATTATAGATAATTTAAAAGCACAAGGAAAGTCAGTAATACTTATTACTCATAAGTTAAAAGAAGTAATGAAAATGAGTGATAGAGTAACAATTATAAGAAGAGGTAAAGTTACCGGTATAGTTAAGACAAAGGAAACTAATATAGATCAATTAGCTGAATTGATGGTAGGTAGAAAAGTTAATTTAGTTATTAATAAATCAAAAGCTAAAATGGGAAATGAAGTTTTAAGCATATCTAAATTAAATGTAAATGATCATAGAAATCTACCAGCAGTTAAAGACCTTAGCCTATCTGTAAAATCAGGAGAAGTTCTTGGTATTGCCGGAGTTGATGGTAATGGTCAATCAGAACTTGTAGAAGCAATAACTGGACTTAGAAAAGCAGTTTCAGGAACTATTAAGATAGATGGTAAAGATATATTTAATAAATCTCCAAGAGCTGTAATGGAAGCAGGAGTTGGACATGTACCCGAAGATAGACATAAGAGAGGGTTAATATTAAAATATTCTCTTTTTGAAAATGCAGTTCTAGGATTCCATAACAAGAAGCCATATTCAAAGGGTATCGTTATGGATTATAAGGAAATAAGAAAGCACACTAAAGATTTAATTGAACAATTTGACGTAAGAACTCCGAATGATGAAGTTATGGCTTCAGCGCTATCTGGAGGAAATCAACAAAAGTTAATAGTAGCAAGAGAAATATCAAAGGAGCCAGCATTACAAATAGTATGTCAGCCTACAAGAGGTTTGGATGTTGGAGCTATTGAATATATTCATAAGAGAATAATTGATGAAAGAGATAAAGGAAAAGCTGTTTTATTAGTTTCATTAGAACTAGATGAAATAATGGCTCTTTCAGATAGAATAGCAGTAATGTATGATGGGCAAGTTGTGGATATTCTTGACAGAGCAGAAGCAACTGAACAAAAATTAGGAATATTGATGGCAGGCGGAAGCTTAAAGGACGAGAAGAAAGAGGTGAAAGACCTTGAGTAAAAATAATAAAGAAAATAAAATTTACGAAATAATAAAACCTACACTTTTCCCAATTTTTGCAATTGTAATATCTATATTTGTTGCTACATTTTTCGTAGTTTGGGCAAAAGGTTATTCAATTTTACAATACCCAAGGGCATTAGGAGACTTATTTAGTACTGTTTGGAAGGGTAGTTTTGGTACTCAGATGAACACACTAAACACTGTGTTTTATTTAACCCCATTATTATTTACTGGAGTTGCCAATGCATTAGCTTTTAAGACTGGTTTATTTAATGTCGGTGTTGAAGGACAATTTGTAGTAGGTATGTTAGCAGCAGGTGTTACTGGTTCTATACATGGATTGCCAGGAGTAGCGCATCTTCCTCTAGTAATACTAGTAGGTATATTAGCAGGAGCACTTTGGGGAGGGATACCTGGATACCTAAAAGCAAGGTTTGGTACAAATGAAGTTATTAACACAATTATGATGAATTATATAGCACTTTACGTATCTAATTTTGTAATCCTAAGAACTCCTTTAGGGGCAGCAGGAAAATCCGCTACACCTATTATTGAGGATAGTGCAAAATTAGCTAGATTTATACCTAAATATCAAGCTAACTACGGAGTTGTTATAGGTATTGTAGTGGCAGTATTTATTGCTTGGTTATTATGGAAAACAACTATAGGGTATGAACTAAGAGCAGTAGGTACAAATCCTTCTGGAGCAGAATATGGTGGAATAAGTATAGCAAAGAACATAATTCTTGCGATGGTTATTTCAGGAGCTGTAGCAGGATTAGGAGGAGCAGTACATTTAGCTGGTGGAAAATACTATATGGATGACTTAAGTACTTTACCTGGATATGGATTTACAGGAATGGCAGTAGCATTGTTAGCGAAGAGTAATCCTGTTGGTTGTATTTTTGCAGCAGTTTTATTTGGAGCTTTAGATAGTAGTTCAAAAACACTTCAACTTAATGGAATTCCTAAGGAGATAGTTTACTTAATTCAAGCAATTATAATTATATTTGTAGCTACAGATTATATAGTAAAATACTTCTCAGAAAAGAAAAAGAAGGAGGCAATGATAAATGGGTAGCATTAATATTATAGTAGAACTTTTAGCCTCCACATTAGCTTTAGCAGCACCACTAATTTTTGCTGGACTTGGAGGGGTTTTTTCTGAAAAGTCTGGAGTAGTAAATATCGGACTTGAAGGTATGATGATTATAGGTGCATTTTTTGGTGTATATGGTTCTCATATAACAGGAAGTGCTTTAGTTGGGTTAGTTTTTGCAGTAATAGCTGGTGGATTGATTGCATTAGTGCATGCTTTCCTTAGTATATCGCTTAGAGCTGAACAAGTAATCTCTGGTACGGCAATAAACTTATTTTCACAAGCTTTGGCAGCTTTCTTAATATTTAAGTTATTCGGAAAAGGGGGCCAAACTGATGGTGTTAATGGCCTAGATTATACTGTCCCTGAAATTATAAGAAATATACCAGTTGTAGGAAGATTTATCTCTGGATTAAACTGGTTTGTATTCTTAGCAATAATAGCAGTTGTAGTTACACATTTTATTATGTATAAGACTCCATGGGGATTAAGAATTAGGTCTGTTGGAGAGCACCCACAAGCAGCTGATACCCTTGGAATAAATGTATATAAGACAAGATATATATGTGTAGTAATTTCTGGAATGTTAGCTGGATTAGGTGGAGCTGCATTATCATTAGGAATGACTCCATTATATAGAGATGGAATGGTAGCTGGTAGAGGATTTATTGCACTAGCTGCATTAATCTTTGGTAACTGGAAACCAGTAGGTACTATGTGGGCATGTTTGCTATTCAGTTTCGCAAATGCACTACAATTAAAATCGCAAGCATTTGGATTTAACTTACCAACAGAAGTATATGCAATATTCCCATATATAATAACTATGGTAGCACTTGCAGGTTTTGTTGGAAAGACACAAGCACCAGCAGCAGATGGAATACCTTATGAAAAAGGTAAGCGATAGAAATATTAAATAATAAGTGATTAGTAATTTTGAGATAAAAACAGAGGCATGCCTCTGTTTTTCTTTTTATATTAGCCTATAAAATATGGTTAAATAATGTGAATTGTGATAAATTCATTGAATTTTCATATTAGAAGATTAAAATTATAATGGGTGATGATATGAAGACAAATATTTTAGTAATTGAAGATGATTTAGATATACAAGAGTTGATATCAGAATTTTTAAAGGCAGAAAATTATGAAGTAGATACAGCTAGTGACGGAATAGAAGGTATAAATAAGTTTAAAAATGGAGATTATGATCTGATTATTTTAGATCTTATGCTTCCTAATTTAGATGGGTTTTCTACCTGCAAGATGATTAGAAATAAATCTAATGTTCCAATAATTATTTTAACGGCACTAAATGATGAGAAAGACCAATTAAAGGCTTTTGATTTTAATGTTGATGACTATATTACAAAGCCATTCTCCTTCAACATTTTAATAAAAAGAGTTGAAGCTGTACTGAGGAGAATAAAGAAAGAAGAAGAAAATATAATTGAATATGGAAATTTAAAACTTGATTATGAAACATATAAAATATATGAGAATGGAGAAGAGTTAGAATTTACAACTAAGGAATTTGAGATATTGCATTTGTTAATGAACAATGTTCATAAGGTTCTTACTAGAGAAATGCTTTTAGATAGGATATGGGGATACGACTTTTTTGGAGAGAATAGAATTGTTGATGCACATATTAAAAATATTAGAAAGAAACTTAAGTTGCCCTATATACAGACAGTAAAAGGTATAGGATATAGATTGGAGCTTAAAGATGAAGAGAAATAGTATTAAATTTAAGATTTTTATTTCTACAGCTGGAATTCTTATAGTTTGTACAATGATAATTCTAACAACATTATACCTTGCTTTACCAAAGTACTATTATAATTATAAAATGAAGAATATTGAAAAAGGTATAAAAACATTAAGCGGGCAATTAAGTAAGACAAATATAAAATCTCAGGACAATCAAGAATCACAAACACTACTACATAATTTTATGAAAAACTATAATGTATCCTTAGTATTGCTAGATCATAGCAGTAATTTGGTTTTTTTACCAAATTCTTTTAGTAGATTTTCGGGAAATGAATGGCTTAAGGGTATATCTCAAGATAAAAAAACAGATGGGCCTCCGCTAAATGGAGATAGTAATACATCAGGTAAAATAATAAATAAAAAGAACAATTCAGAGATCTATGCCTATACGCAAAAAGTATATTTCAAAGATGATTCAAGCAGCTATTATTTAATGATTGAGGCTCCTCTTCAGCCAATTGATGAAGCTGCAAAGGTTATATTATATTTAATGCCATATATGTTTTTATTTATAGTCGTTATAGCCTTAGGAACTGCATTGATTTATTCAAGAAGGATAACAGACCCACTACTAACCTTAAATGATGTAGCTCGAAGAATATCTAAATTAGATTTTAGTATTAAATCTGAAATATCTAGCAAGGATGAAATGGGCGAATTATCAAGTAGCTTGAATACTTTGGCTAGTAATCTTCAAAAGAATATGGATGACTTGAAAGATGCTAATATGAAGCTTAAAGATGATATAAAGAAGCAAAAAATACGAGAGAAAGAAAGACAAGAATTTGTTGCAACTATATCACATGAGTTAAAATCACCAATAACATCAGTTAGTGGACAGATAGAAGGTATGCTCTATAATATAGGAGCCTATAAAGACAGAGATAAGTATTTAAAAAAATCTCTCTCTATAATGAAGGATATGGAGAAATTAGTTTATGAGCTTTTAGATATATATAAGCTTGAGAGCAATGAGAAGTTAGAAAATAAGAGTATAATAAATCTGTCAGAAATAGTAAGTGATATAATGGAGGATCTGTTCTTTTTCATTGAAGAAAAAAAGGTTAGATTAAATATAGACATAGACAAGGAGTTTACAATTGAAGGAGATTATGACAGACTAAATAAGGCATTTTCAAATATAATTATTAATGCAATAAAATATTCCAAAGAGGAAGAAAATATAGTAATTAAATTAAGTAAGCCAGATAATTCAAGAGCTTATTTGGAAGTTGTAAATACAGGTACATCAATAAATGAGGAACATTTAAATAAATTATTTGAACCATTTTATAGAGTAGAGAAATCTAGAAACCGAAAAACTGGTGGTAGTGGTTTAGGACTTTACATTGTAAAGAAGATATTAGAATTACATCAGTTTGATTATAGAATTGAGAATATTGATAATGGAGTTAAGTTTACAATTGAGTTTTAAATAAAAGGAGGAAATAAGATGATAAATAGAATAAAAGAACATTATCAACATGAAGAAGAGGAAGATAATGAGCAATTCCTAAGGAACTTTGAATATAAAGGGGAAGAAATATTCTCCTGTGAAATTTGTGAAGCTGAAATATCAGAAGATGAATATGAGCGTAATGACGGCATATGTGATGAGTGCAGCGCTGATATATAAGAGCCTTAGTTGCTTTACATTTTTTCCAAATGCCATGTGTATTAATTATAAATCTACCATAGGCCTTCTTCATAAAAAAGACTTAAGAGTGAATAAAAGTTCACTCTTTAAATTTGTATACTTTTTTAAATTCTCTTAAGGCAGAGTGATTATTTTAAACTAAAAAACAACTTTTAATTAATGAATAAATATATTTATAATAATTAATGCTAAAAAAAGAATGCGTATGCTAAATACTTGATTATTTTAAGGGTTTTCACCTAGTTATAGGCTAACAAGTGAAAATAACTCTTCTATGCTATAAATGATAAGGTTTTAAGTAATCTTTAAACTTGATAATAATTTTGAATAGTAAATTAAATGATGATAATATCTATTGAGTCAAGAGAATTATTTATATTGGGAGAGTGTTTCAATGTCAAGTTTAAAAAGTTATCTGATTGGTAAGCCACTTAAATCGTCTCAAATTCATCACGAAAAATTTTCGGTAATTAATGGATTGCCTGTATTATCATCAGATGCTATTTCATCAGTAGCTTATGCATGTGAAGAAATACTATGGGTCCTTGTGCCTATCATGGGAATAGGGTCTTTTAAATATTTAGGAATGGTATCATTAGCGATAATAGCCTTATTATGTATATTAGTTTTTTCATATAGACAAACTATAGAGAGCTATCCAAATGGAGGAGGTTCATACATAGTTTCTAGGGAGAACTTAGGAGTAGTACCTAGTCTAGTAGCAGGTGCTTCACTTACGGTAGATTATGTGCTAACAGTTGCAGTAAGTACAACTGCCGGAGTTGCAGCAATCACATCAGCAATTCCATGGCTTTTAGATTATAAGATAGAACTTGCTGTATGCATTATAATACTTATGGCAATAGGAAACTTAAGAGGAATTAGAGATTCTGCTAGATTCTTTAGTGTGCCTACATATTTGTTTTTATTTACAGCAATTTTAATGATCGTAGTAGGATTATATAAGTATTTTATATTAGGTATAGAACCCGCACAAACTGTAGTTCTTTCTAATCAAATTGGAGATTTAACTATACTTTTATTTCTAAAAGCTTTTTCGGCTGGATGTACAGCATTAACGGGATTAGAAGCTGTAAGTGATGGGGTACCTAACTTTAAAGCCCCAGCAACGAAGCATGCAAAACAAGTTTTGTATCTACTATTTGGAATAGTAGTTATACTATTTGGAGGAATGTCTTTACTTGCAAGTGTTTATCATGCAGCACCAAGTTTAGATAAAACAGTTATATCACAAATAGCGGGACAAGTATTTGGCCAAAATACATTTTTATTTTTCCTTATGCAAATAGCAACGACATTAATACTTACTATGGCAGCAAATACAGCATTTTCTGATTTTCCATTGCTATTATCTTTTATAGCAAGAGATGGATATGCACCTAGACAATTTGCACAGAGAGGCTCAAGATTAAGCTTTTCTAATGGTATAATATTGCTTTCTATTGCAGCATCAATACTTGTAGTAATATTTAGGGGAGAAAATCACTATTTATTGCCTTTATATGCAGTAGGAGTTTTTGTATCATTTACATTATCACAGTCAGGTATGGTAATGAAGTGGATAAGAAGTAAACAAGCAGGTTGGAGACTTAAGGCATTTATAAATGGTTTTGGTGCATTAATAACTTTAGGTACTGCAATAGTAATATCAGTGAATAAGTTCTTACATGGAGCTTGGGTAGTGTTTATTTTGGTTCCGGTTGGCGTAGTTATAATGAAGAGAATAAATAGACATTACAAGAAAGTTGCTGAACAATTAAGCTTAGATAACAATTACTTCCCAGAGTTTAGTAAAAATGAAGCTAGAAGATTTATAGTACCAGTGGCAACACTAAATGAGGCAGTAATTAAAACAATAAGTTATGCTAAATGCTTATCAAAGGATATTACAGCATTCCATATTTCTATAGATGATGAAGTTACTGAAAAGTTAAAAGCAAAATGGGAAAAATATGATATGGGAATACCGCTAGTAATTAAGAAGTCCGAATATAGAGATGTAGTTGAGCCACTAGTAAACTTTATTAATTCAGATGAGTTTTGTACACGTGAAGATGATATAGTTACGGTTGTTGTTCCACAGTTTACTTCTGAAAAATGGTGGGGAAATATTCTTCATAATCAAACAGCAATATTCTTAAAGAGATCATTACTAAAGAATAAGAATATAGCAACAATAACTGTTCCATTTATAATTAAAGATTATAAAAAAAGATAGAGTATTAATATAAAACTGATAGTTGATAACTACAACTATCAGTTTTTTTATAATTTATTAATTAAAAAGCAACTTCCTTTAATTTTCTTCACCTTTTTCTTCAGAGATGCCACATACACGCCTACATCTTCAGGATTGTTTAAAGATCCTATTCTTCCATATAACCCAGCTATCGATAGGGAAGTTAAAGCGAAACGCTCATGATGGCCTTTTCTATCAAGTGATTCAATATATCCATCTGACTTATGTTCATCATTAAAGAAATCAAGTATTTCCTTATCAAATCTTTCTATTATTCTCTTGCAAAGTGAAGTACAGTCTTCATAAGGTTGCTGAACAATGCACACAAAGTCATCACCCCCAATATGACCAACAAATGGACCTTGAGGAGATAACTTATATGCTTCATCTTCAATTAAGCGTGCAGTAAACTTTATTATTTTGTCGCCATTTTCAAAACCATAAGTATCATTATATATTTTAAAATTATCTAAATCAAAATAAAGCATGCAGCAACATGAGTTGGATAAGATAAAGTCAGAAATAACTTTTTCAATTACCCCATTACCTGGGAGAGCAGTGAGAGGGTTGAGTTGCCGGGCATAATTGTATTCTATTTTTGTAGTGAAATTAAGTAGAGATTGAATAGTAACAACACCATAATACCTTGAATTCTTAGTTACAATAATGTAATCATAGATTGTATCATTTTTTCTAGCCATAGCTATTCTAGATACTTCCCCCACAGGCGTAAAATAGTCAACTATTAAGGGATTAGTATCCATAACTAAAGAGACAGGTCTTTTTGAAAATACAGCAACTCCAAATTGGGTGGCCAAAAATGAATCTAATGAATTTTTCATAACGAGACCAAGGGGAATAGAATCTTTTACAATTGCAGCACCGGTAATTTCATTTGAATCTAAATATGATTTTAAATCTTTACAAAGAGTATTTGGAGAAAAAGGTTTATCTATTCTTACAATCTCTCCAATGTAGTTGTTAGGTATTCCACTAAAAGTTGAAGCTTTCATTCTGTTCGATTCACTAATATAGTTTTTTATTTTTAAATCAATATCCAATATTTTAGGGGAAGGAAGTCCTAGGAAATACCCTTGGCCAGCATAAACGCCTAGAGAAATTAAGGTTTGTAATTCTTCTTGAGTTTCAATACCTTCTGCGATAAGTTTCATATTAGTAATTTGTGCTAACTTCACAAAACATTCTATTAATGACTGTTTGAACAGATCTTCATTTATATTTCTTACTAAATCCATATCTATTTTTACGTAATGCGGTCTAGTTTCAGAAAGCATCTTTAAACCTGAATAACCTGAACCCATATCATCTATTGCAATTTTATAGCCTTGATCAAGATAGTTAAATAAAGCTTTTTTAAAAATCTTATAATCTTCTATACAAGTCTTTTCAGTTATTTCAAAGATTATATTTTCTGTTGATATATTTTCACCATTAAGGATTTCTTTGGTTAGTCCTTTTTTAAAGCTTTCATCCTTAAATATATTAGGATCAACATTTATGAATAATAGTTTATCCTTAGAAAGAGACTTAGAATTTCTAAGAGCCTTAGTTCTACATAAAAGTTCAAGTTCTAAACTTTTATTTAGCATATGAGCAGTATCAAATAACTTTTCAGGATTCCGCAAAACAGAATTTTCAGGGCCTCTAGTTAAGGCTTCATAGCCAAGTACTTCACCATTTACTAGCGATACAATTGGCTGATAATGAGTTATTATAGAATCCATATCCAGAATTGAGTTGAATTCTTTAGAGATATCAGAAGTAATTAAGTTTGTAGAATTATTTATCATTCGATACGCCTCTTTCTTTATAACAATTAATTAAGCAAAACCAATATAGCATAGTAGTGTTAACATAAGAAAAGCGTAGTGTTAAATTAATGTTAATGAGGTTGTAGAAAGTGAGATTTGTGTAAAAAATTGAAAGAAGAGGTCTCCTTATGGTATAATTGCTTTGGTATTTAAACTAAGGGGGATAACAACATGAAAAAATATTTTAGAATTTTTGCCGCATCTGTTGCAGTAGTAATGTCAATGGCTTTAATAGCAGGATGTAGTAAAAAACCAGCAGTTACACCAGATCAATACTTAACTTTTTTCTTGGATTTAGCTGTAAAAAACCAAGTTGGTGATGCTAAGAAATTAGGAATATCAGATTCCGAAGTTAAGAAGTTAACTGATGAAATTGATAAGCAATATGAAAGTATTGCAGCAAGTGATTCAAGTGGTTTAGACAAGGAAAGTTCTAATAAGCTAGTAGAATCAGCAAAGAAGGGAATAGCTAAGGTTAAATATAATATTAAAACTGTTGAATCTGATAATAAGAGTGCTAAGGTTGAAATGACAGTTTATCCTGTTGTAATAGATGAAGCAGATTTAACTCCAGAGAAGTTAATAACTCAGGATGAAATAAAACAGTTAGCTAAAGAATATACAGATGAAGCAACTTTAGAAAAAAAAGCTCAGGATTTAGCTTTAGATAAGGTATGCAAATATTTTGAAAATCCTAAAATATCAGATGAAGCTAAAACAATTACAGTTCAACTAAAAGTTGAAAAGGGTGAATGGAAGGAAGTAAATGAAGGAGAGCTTGGAAACTTCATAGAAAATAGTTTGTACATAACGAAATAAATATAAAGCCATGGAAATGAAGATGATTTCCATGGCTTGTATCATTTATATACATAATTAACTATAAAGGACATCAAAGAAATTATTAAAAATTTATATTTTCTAGTAACCAATCATCTCCCACCCTCATATGATGATATGTATGAAAAAAGGGGGGATAATATGAGAAAATATATTAAATTTTTCTCGGCAGCAATGGCCATAATAATGTCAATGGCTCTAGTGTCTGCATGTAGTAAAAAGCCAGCAGTTACACCAGATCAATACTTAACATTTTACATGGATTTAGCAGTAAAGAATACTGAAGGAGACGCAGCAAAACTAGGGATATCTAGCGATGAAGTGAAGAAATTTAAGGATCAAATGGAGAGTCAATATAGTAAGGTTGTAGAAAATGACACAAGTGGTGTAGATAAAGAAAGCCTAAACAAAATGGTTACATCAATAAGGAAAGGTATGTCACAAATCAAATATGACATAAAAACAGTAGAATCTGATAGTAAGAGTGCTAAGGTCGAAATGTCAATAAATCCAATGGTAATAGAGCAAAGTGATTTTAGTCCAGAAAAGCTAATATCTCAAGATGAAATTATGCAATTGGCTTCACAATATACTGACCAAGCTACATTGGAAAAGAAAGCTACAGAAATAATTATAGATAAATTATGTAAGTACTTCGAGAATCCAAAAATATCTGATGAAGCTAAAAAGGTGACTATTGAATTGAAGGTTGAAAAAGGTGAATGGAAAGAAGTAAATGAAGGAACCCTTGAAAACTTTATAAAAAACAACTTGATAATTTATAAATAATAATAAGGTCATGGAAAAGTTATAATCTCCATGACCTTATTAGTTTTATTATTCTTTAGGAATTTATAATATTTTAAGGTTGTAGATAACATTATAAGTTTGAATTATAATCTAATACAGCTTGAACAAATATTGCTGGACCTATCCAAAGAACATCTTCATCTACATCAAATTTAGGATGATGATGTGGATAGATTATTCCTTTTTCAGGGTTATTTGAGCCAAGGAAAAAGAATGTTCCAGGGACATTTTGAAGATAGTAAGCCATATCTTCAGAAACCATAGTAGGTTCTTTTAAGTATACTAGGTTTTCTTCTCCAACAATTTTAAGAGCTGATTTCATAAAGCTTTTAGTTACTTCTGAATTATTATTAACAGAAGGACAAATTTTATCATAAACTACTTCTGCAGATGCTCCATTAGTAGAAACTATTCCATTACAGATTTCGATAACTCTTTTCTCAACTAGTTCTCTATCCTCTGGAAAGATTGTTCGAATTGTGCCTTGAAAGTGTACAGATTCAGGAATGATGTTCCAAGTAGAACCACCTTCAATAGAACCAATTGTAATAACTACTGGATGAAGAGGATTTATCTCCCTGCTGACTATTCTTTGAAGAGCAGAAATCATTTCAGCGCCAATTGATATTGGATCTACACAAAGATGTGGTAAGGCACCATGTCCACCTTTTCCGTTAATTGTTACGGATAACTTATCAACTGCAGAAGTTGTATATCCAGTTCTCACACCAATCATGCCAGCCTTTACCTCAGGGAAAAATCCACCGATGTGTAATCCTAAAACTCTGTCTACCTTTGGATTTTCTAGAACTCCTTCAGCGATCATAGGTTTTGCACCAGCTGAGATTTCTTCTGCAGGTTGAAAAATTAACTTAACATTACCATTTAGTATAGATTTATATTTAGATAAAATCTTTGCTGTTCCAAGTAGCATTGAAGTGTGGGCATCATGTCCACAAGCATGCATACAATTATTATTTGAAGCGAATTTTAAACCTGTTTCTTCTTTTATAGGTAATCCATCCATATCAGCTCTAATGGCAATAGTAGGACCAGGATTCTCGCCATTAATTAGTGCGCATATTCCAGTCTTGCTAAGAGTGATAAATTCAATATTCATTTTTGTTAATTCATTACAAACGAAATTATAAGTTTCTTCTATATCTAAGCCTGTTCCAGGAATTTTATGAAGTTCCCTTCTCCAGTGGATAATATCATCATGAATTTCTTTAGAAAGTTTTATAGGATCCATACTCATGCCCTCCTTCAAAATGAATTATTTCAGAAAATTATACTATAGTTTAAGAATTTTGTAAGTAAAAATTTTTTTGAGTTTTGATGTTCAACTAGAATTTATAGCTATTAGAAAATATCCAGAAGAAAAATTCAATACTTTAACTCTACCGAGTTTTAATGTTCAACTAAAAATTTATAATCACTATAAAATTGCTAGAAACTGCAATTTTATAGCACTTATAAATTAAGTTTCACTATTAAAACTCTTAGTACATAGTATGCTATTTCTTTGGACAGTATATAGTTATAAAAAAATTTAAAGCTACTAGATGAGGTGACTAAGGATGAAAAAATGGATATCAATGATTTTAGTGTGTATATTGCTAAATATTCAAATACCGGTTATGTCACAAGAAATCATTAGTGAAGAATACAAAAGCAAAATGAAACAAGATATATTAACACTTATGTTAGCTTATCCAGGGTATATAAAAGATGTTACTACAGATGGAAATAAAACTTTTGTCATAATGAAGTCTGGTAAAAAGATATTATATGATGACATGAGAAAAAAAGGACATGAAGAGAAGTTAGATAACCCAGATCTTCAAGATATGTTGGAACAAATATATCCATTAGAATTTACTACAACGGTGATGAAGAAGGATTTTGATCCTGGAAGAGGCAGAAATTATGACTTATTACATGAAGTATATGGGTCATCAAAAGGAGAGATCGAGAAAAATCTAAAGCCATTACAATATGGATTTGCAGGTTATAGGTTTAATGATAAAAATGGAGCTAGAGTAGCATTAGAAACATCATTAAAAGAATTGATACCATTAGCAAAGACAAACCCCAGTATATCTAGTTGTCTTTACCCAGCTAGCGGAACCTATAACTATAGAGTTATCTCAGGTACTGGAAGATTAAGTCCACATTCTTTTGGAATAGCAATAGATCTTAAAAGTGATCCTAGAGATTATTGGAAGTGGAGTACTGAAAAAAAGGCAGAGGAAAGAATTAAATCATATTCAAAGGATTTAGTTCAGGTTTTTGAAAAGAATAACTTTGTTTGGGGAGGAAAATGGGGACATTTTGATATTCTTCACTTTGAGTATAGACCAGAAATAATAATAAAAGCGAAATATTTTGGAAACTGGAAAGAAAATGATGGAAGCTGGTATAAAGGAGCGCCTGTAGACAATGAGGAAGTAAAGAAAGCTATTGAATTAATTGAAGATAGGCTAGAAGATAATAAAGAACAAACAACTCTTTCAGAAGCAGAAGATAAGGAATTGGTAGAGTTTGTTCAAGACATATTTATCAATAGAAATAAGGCTATCTTGGATAAAAACTTAGAACTAATAGAATCACTATATGATACCAATAGCAAGTATGGAAAATGGGCCTATGAATATGAAGAAAGAAAAGTGAAATATTTAAATAATTGGGCAGAAAAGCAAGGAGTTAAATTTACTGAAATAATACCAAAGGTAATTATAAGAAGAAGTAGAGGAGGAAATGATAAATATTCCTTTAACATAATGTGTAACACAGAATATAAATATATATATGAAAATCTTCCGGACATTGTTAATAGTTCTAGAATAGGTACATATCATTCCTTGCAACTTACTAAACAAGAAGGGGAATGGGTAATAACTAAGGAGTGGTATACAGATCCATTTGCTGATTCTCTCAGTTTAGACAATATAAAAGCAGAAAGTATAAAACAACATATTATTTCCCAGGAAACTAGGGATATTTCTGACATAAATGAACGAAGAAAGGGAGCAATGCAATATGCAGATGCTTATTGCGGAGCTGCCTCACTACCTGAGTATGGATTTAAGTATAATAAGAATTATAGAGATTTTAATCCAGAAGGAGGAGATTGTGCAAACTTTGCATCACAAGTACTCCATGAAGGAGGTAAATTCAAAAAGAATTCTACTTGGAATTATAATAAAGGAAGTGCTACAGGCCCATGGGTAAATGCGGATAAGTTTACCTCATATATGATACATAGCGGAAGAGCTTCAGTTATTGCACATGGAAGCTATGAAAAAGTTTATAAAGCATCATATAAGTTGTTGCCTGGAGATTTTGTGGCATATGAGAAAAAAGGAGACATCACACATATTTCAGTAGTATCAGGAGTGGATTCAAAGGGGTATACATTAGTTACTTGCCACAATACTGATAGAAATAATGTTCCTTGGGATCTAGGTTGGAGTGATAAAAAAATAAAGTTTTGGTTAGTAAGAGTACATTATTAATAATAAGTATTCTTTGTAGACAGAGTTATACTACAATGCTATAATCTTCATACAAAGTAAATATTGATAAAACATAGGTGACTAATAGGTGAAATATATTTATTTAAATAAAGCCTTTAAATGTCCCATAAGGGAATTAGTATAATAGGGAAACAGGTGAAATTCCTGTGCGGTCCCGCCGCTGTAAAAGAAGAGTCTTAGTTATAGAGTCACTGGGAAACTGGGAAGATAAGCTAAGATTATGACACTTGAGCCAGAATACCTGCCTAAGTTTTTGCACTAATAGGGTTTTTATGTTTCACTAAAAATTCTTCGAAGTTTTAGTTCGACTAAAATTCATATGTGCCAGAAAATTGTTAGAAACCACAATTTTCTAACAAGTATGAATTAAGTCTCACAGTTAAAACTTCTTTAGAATTTTTGTTCGACTTGAGATTAATACATGCCGTAAAAATTGCCAGAAACCGCAATTTTTAAACAAGTATTAATCAAGTCTCACGATAAAAATTCATCTCTACGAGCGATGGAGAGGGTGGCTAAATGGACAAAGTGATTTTAAGATTACCTTGATTATTTTTCATAGCCTTCTGACATTATTCAGAAGGTTTTATTTTTTATTTAAAGGGAGTTTATTATGAAAAAAGCAATTATAGTTTTAAGTTTTGGAACATCTTACTTAGATGCATTAGAAAAAAATATAGTTCCAATGGAGAGAGAAGTTGAAGAAAGATATGGAAAAGAGTATAAAGTAATTAGAGCCTTTACTTCCCATAAGATTATTAAAAAACTAAAAAAAGAACATGATATGAGTATTTTTACGCCAGAGGAAGCATTGGAGTCTCTATTAAATGAAGGATATGAAGAGGTAACTATACAGCCTCTGCACATAATACCTGGACAAGAATTTGACTACATAAAAAAGGTAACAATTATTTATAAGGATAAGTTTACTAGTTTAAGATTAGGACGCCCGTTGATATATTTTCAGTCTGATGAAGTTAACTTAGATTATGATGACTTAGTTTGTGCAATTTCGAATAACCTACCTAAGGATAAGATTGTTGTATTAGCTGGGCATGGAACTCATCACCCAGGCAACTCTTGTTATGGATGTTTTCAGAATAGGCTTAGAGATTTAGACCATGGGAACATAATAATCGCAACCATTGAAGCTTATCCATCATTAGAGAATGCTATAAAGTATTTGAAGGATAAAAATATACAAAGGGTTGTATTGGCACCATTTTTACTTGTAGTAGGAGATCATGCAAGAAATGATATTTTCTCAAGTGAAGAAGATTCTTGGGCCTCTACACTTAAACGTGAAGGCATAGAAGTTGAAGAGTTCAATGTTGGGTTAGGTGAATATAAAGAAGTTAGAAATATATATATGAAACATTTAGAAGATGCCCTAAGTGGTAGATTCCAAGGTTTTGGAGAAAATTTAAAAGGTTAGTAAGTATAGGGTTTTTGATAGGAAACTTTACTTATTCTTGTTTGAGTTCAGGCATTAATAAGTTAATAGTTGAACTTAAAACCCTGTAGCTTGAAGGAGTTTTTATATGAAATCTGTAGTTATTGCATCAAATTCATCAGGGGGAGGCAAAACAACATTTACAATCGGGTTAATGAATCTATTGAAAAGAAGAGGTTATGATATAGCAGGGTATAAAGTAGGGCCAGACTATATTGATGGTGCCTTTCATGAAAAAATAACAGGAAAACCTTCTAGAAATTTAGATTTCTTTTTACAGGGAGAAGATGGACTTAAAGCGGTTTATAGCAGAAATAATGAGGATATAGGAATTGTTGAAGGGGTTATGGGTGTATATGATGGAATCGGAACAACTCTTGAAGCCTCAACAGCCCATGTCTCAAAAATTTTAGGTCTTCCGATAATTCTTGTAATCTCTCCTAAAGCTTCAAGTCTTACTTTTATAGCAGAGCTAAAAGGAATAATTGATTTTTCGGACTGTGAATTTGCAGGAATAGTATTAAATAATATAAACAAATCTTATTATATATTCCTTAAGCAATTAATTGAAGAAACATTAAATATAAAGGTTTTAGGGTACCTGCCCAAAGATGATAGAATTATTCTGGGATCTAGACATTTAGGACTTGTACAAAGTCAAGAGATTACAGATTTGCAAGATAAGATTGATGTTGTATCTAATCTTATAGAAGAAAATGTAGATGTAAATTCAATCTTAGAAATAATGAAAGAAACAGATAAATTTAAAGATAGATATCATTTAAGTCCGCTTGGACTTAGAATAGGAATTGCAAAGGATGTAGCCTTTTCTTTTTACTATAAAGAGAATATAGAACTTCTGGAAGAGGCCGGAGAAGTTATATATTTTTCCCCTCTAAATGATGAGAAAGTTCCAGATGATTTAGATTTGATATATTTAGGGGGAGGATATCCAGAAGTTTTCAGTAATGAACTTTCTAAAAATATTAGTTTTTTAAGCAGCATAAGGAATGAGCTAGAAAAAGGTACACCATGCTATGCTGAGTGTGGAGGCATGATGTATTTAATGAAGTCCATTGAGGGTGAGAAAATGGTAGGTTTTTTTGATGGAGAAGCCTATATGACTAAAACATTAAATAATTTTGGATATAATCATATAGATATTTCGGAGAATCAATTAATTAAAAGAAACTTATCAATAAATTCTCATGAGTTTCATAAATCTAAGGTTGAATGTAGTAATAAAACTGTGTATAAACTTAGCAAAAGAACCTTTAATGGGGGATTAAAAGAGTGGACATGTGGATATATAAAAAATAATACTCTTGGGGCATATGGACATGTTCACTTTTTCTCTAATTTAGATTTTATAAAAGAGATTATAATTAGTTGTAAGGAGAGAAAAAATGCAGTACGTTAAGAATCCAATGGAAATCGAACTAAAGAGTTTTGAAATAATAGGAAAAGAAATGGGTGAGCATAGCTTCAACAGGGAAGAGCTTTCAATTGTAAAAAGAGTTATACATACTACAGCAGATTTTGAATATAAAGATTTAGCTTATATAAGAGAAGGTGCTATAGAAGAAGCTAAGAGATTACTTAAAAGTGGAGTAAAGATATATACTGATACTAATATGGTTGCGGCAGGAATAAATAAAAAAGCACTAAAAGATCTTGGATGCGAAGTTATAACATATGTTTCATTAGATGAAGTAGCTAAGAAGGCAAAAGAAGAAAAGACTACAAGATCTATGGCTGCAGTTAGCAAAGCGGTAGAAGAAGGCGTAGAATTCTTTGTGTTTGGGAATGCACCAACTGCATTATTTATTTTAAAAGAGTTATATGAAGAAAGAAAAGCAAGTCCTAAATTTATTATAGGAGCTCCTGTTGGTTTTGTGGGAGCAAAAGAGTCAAAGGAAGAAATTGAAAAACTTGATATTCCTATGATAACAATAAGGGGTAGAAAGGGAGGAAGCAATGTAGCAGCAGCTATAGTTAATGCTTTAATGTACCTTTTAGTGGAGAGAGAATAATGCTTGATATGTATGTAAATGCAGGTGGAAAAAAGCTTAGGTGTGGATATACTACTGGTTCTTGTGCAACAGCGGCAGCTAAGGCATCAACTATGATGCTGTATGGGGGAAAAAAACTAGATTATGTAGAAATTGATACACCAAGTGGAATAAAGCTTAATCTGCAGATTGATTCCATCGAAGAAGGGGAAGATTATATATGCTGCTCCATAATAAAGGATGGTGGAGATGACCCAGATGTAACCCATGGACTTGATATATGGGCAAAGGCAAAGAAGATTCCAAGTGGCTATATTCTTAAGGGTGGAAAAGGTGTAGGAGTAGTTATGGGAGAAGGACTTTACGTGAAAAAAGGTGAGCCTGCTATAAATCCAGTTCCTAGAGAAATGATAAAAAGAGAAGTGTTAAGCGTACTTCCAGAAAACAATGGAGTTGAGATAACTATTTACGTACCAAAGGGAGAAGAAGTTGCAAAAAAGACTTTTAACCCGAGGCTTAATATAGTAGGTGGAATAAGTATACTAGGAACCTCCGGTATAGTTTACCCAATGTCAGAAGAAGCACTTAAGGAAACCATTGAAATAGAAATGAGGGCTAAATCTGCCTATTATAAAGACATAATATTTGTGTTTGGAAATATGGGAGAAAGATATGGGGAGACACTAGGATATGACAAAAACAAGATGGTTACTATATCAAACTATGTAGGTAGTGCATTAGATGCAGCCAAATATAATGGGGTTAGAAAAGTTACTATTATAGGGCATATTGGAAAGCTTGGAAAAGTTGCAGGAGGAGTATTTAATACCCATTCAAAGGTATGTGATATGAGATTAGAAATACTGGCTTTAGAATTAGCCTTAATGGGATGTCCCTTAGATTTAGTTACTAGGGTATATAATGAAAAAACCACAGAAGGTGCTGTGAAAATCATTCCTAAGGAGTATCATAAAGTATATGAGAATATAGGAATAAAGGCTAAGAATAAAATGGAGCAATATACTGGTAATGAAATAGCAGTTGAAGTAGTCTTATATTGGGGAGGAAAAGAACCAAATCTTTTATTTGCAAGTGAAAAGGAGAACCATGATTAATTTAGTTGGATTAGGCCCTGGAAATAAAGAGTATATGATATTTAAAGCAGTGGAAGTTTTAGAGGATAGTTCACTAATAGTAGGTTTTAGTAGAGCTATAGATTCAATAGATTTTGTTGATAATCCTAAGAAAAAAGTGCAAAAACTTGCAGATATTGTGGATATAATCAAAGACAATGTGGATAAAAATATTGCCATAGTAGCTTCTGGAGATCCAACTTTTTATGGAGTGCTAAACTATTTGAAAGAAAACTTACTAGAAGAAATAAATGTGGTCCCAGGCTTAAGTTCATTTCAATATTTAATGAGTAAATTGTCTTTGCCTTGGAATGGGGCAAAATTATCTTCATTGCATGGTAGAGAAGGAGAATTTATTGAGGAGATAAAATCATCGAAACTTACTATATGGCTTACAGATAATAAAAATACTCCTAGTAAATTGGCAAAGGATATCTTTGAAGAAAATATAGAAGCTACAATTTATGTTGGAGAAAACTTATCCTATGAAGATGAGAAAATAACTATTGGGATACCAGTAGAAATAATGAATAAAAGTTTTAGTAGTTTAAGCGTATTGGTGGTGGAGAGAAAATGATATATATAAAAGACGAAGAGTTTATAAGAGGAAAAGTTCCTATGACGAAAGAAGAAGTAAGAATTTTATCTATTTCGAAATTAGAGCTTAGTACCTCTTCGAAAGTACTTGATGTAGGGGCAGGAACTGGGTCTGTGTCAGTTCAAATGAGTAAGATATGCAAAAGTGTAATTGCAATTGAAAAAGAGCAAGATGCTTTTAATCTTATATTAGAGAATAAGAATAAATTTAATTGTGATAATCTTGAAGTTATATTAGGGGAAGCATTACACACCTTAAATAATTTCCCGGATGATAGCTTTGATGGGATTTTTATAGGTGGAAGTGGAGGAAACTTAGAAGAAATAATTTCAGCTTCTCATAAAAAACTTAAGAAATTAGGAAAAATAGTTTTAAATTTTATTACCATAGATAATTGTTATAAAGCATGTGAGGTGCTAAAAGCTTTAAATTATAATATTGAGATAACACAGGTTAATATAAGCAAGAATGTAAAAGGAAGTTATATGTTAACAAGCAATAATGGAATATTTATAGTTAGCGGAAGAAAGGAAATTACAAATGAATAAATTATATGGAATAGGAATGGGACCTGGAGATCCAGAATTATTAACACTAAAAGCAGTTAAGGCAATAGAAGCTTCGGATGTTATAGTTGCCCCAACTTCAGAAGATGGCGGAGTAAGTATAGCGTATGAAACAGCTAAGGATTATATAAGTAAGGATACTAAGGTAATAATTGCACATTTCCCTATGGGAAAAAAAGATACTAAATCGAAAGTACAAGAGATATATGAGGCTATAAAAAGAGAATTAGAAGAGGGCAAAACTGTAAGTTTTTTAACTATAGGAGATCCATTAGTATATTCAACATACGTACATCTTCTTAAATATATACAGAATAATGGTTTTACAGTAGAAACAATTCCAGGAATAACTTCATTTTGTGCTGCAGCATCGTTGACAGACAGACCAGTTGTTATGGGAAATGAAGCTCTTTTAGTTATTCCAGCTGGAAAAGTTCATGAGATAAGAGATGAAAAGTATGTTGTTGTAATGAAGGTATACAAAAAGGAAAGAGAAGTAATTGAGACTCTTGAAGAAAAAGGTTTTGAATATGTTATGGTAAGAAGAGCTGGTAGAGAAGGAGAGGCCATAATATATGATAAAGAGGAGATATTTAAAGAGTGTGAATATATGTCATTGATATTAGCAAGTAGATAGGAGGGTTATTTATGCTTTATTTTATTGGAGCAGGTCCTGGGGATGTAGATTTGATAACTGTAAAAGGAAGAGATATATTAACTAAATGCGATGTAGTAATATATGCAGGGTCTTTAGTAAACGCAAAGCATTTAGAGTTTTGCAGAAGAGAATGTGAAATATATAATTCAGCAAATATGACACTTGAGGATGTTATTAATGTTATTAAGGAAAAACACTTTGAAGGAAAAACAATAGTTAGACTTCATACTGGAGACCCGTCAATCTATGGAGCAATAAAGGAACAGATGGATGAGCTTGATAAGCTTTCAATAGACTATGAAGTTATTCCTGGGGTAAGTTCATTTACAGCAGCTGCGGCAGCTATTAAAAAAGAATTCACCCTTCCAAGTGTAAGTCAAACAGTAATTTTAACTAGAGTAGAAGGAAGAACTCCAGTGCCTGAGAAGGAAGACTTAGAAGGATTAGCAGCTCATAAGGCATCTATGGCTTTATTTTTATCAATATCAATGATTGATAAAGTAGTTGATAAGCTAAAAAAAGGATATGGTACAGGGACAATACCTATCGCAGTTATAGAAAAGGCTACTTGGGAAGATGAAAGAATAATAATAGGAACCTTAGATGATATTTCACAAAAAGTAAAAGAAGCTGGAATAAAGAAAACTGCTCAAATATTAGTAGGGGAATTTATTGATTGTGAGTATGAAAAATCCTTACTTTACGATAAGCATTTTACCCACGAGTTTAGAAAGGGAGTATAGAAAATGCTATATATTCTAAGTTTATCAAAGCTAGGAGATAAAGTAGCTGAGAATATATCAGGAAAACTAGGGGGAAGGATAATTACTAAAGAAACTATCGTAAGAGATGGATTAAGTAATGTTGCAAGGGAAGCAATGGAAAATGCTAGGGGCATTATATTTATATCTTCTACGGGAATAGCGTTAAGGGCAATTGCTCCATATTTAAAAGGAAAAACAGTGGACCCAGGAGTAGTTGTGGTGGATGCTGTTGGAAAGTTTTCTATAAGTCTATTAAGTGGACATTTAGGAGGCGGAAACGAATTAGCACTTAAGGTTTCAGAAGTAATTAATGCAACTCCAGTAATAACAACAGCTACAGACGCATTAGGAGTAAAAGCACCAGATATTATAGCAAAAGAAAATTATCTACTAATTAATGATATGAAGAAAGCAAAAGAAATTTCTAGTTTGCTTACAGAAGGTGAAAAGATAGGATTTGTAGATACGTTAGGCAAGATAGAAATTCCAGAAGGATATGTAGAGGAAGATATAGAAGCAAAAGCAAAAGTTGTTGTTACAAATAAAATATTGAATGAAGATGCTCTTGTACTTATAAGAAAAAATATAATACTAGGCATTGGGTGTAAGAAGGATACGTCAACGGATAAATTAAGAGCCTTTATAAAGGAAGCATTAATTGAGCATGGATATTTACTAAAAGCAGTAGATAAGATTAGCACTGTAGATTTAAAAAGTGAAGAAAAAGCTATTTTAAACTTAGCAAAGGAGCTTGAAGTTCCAATAGATATTCATGGGAGAGAGAGTATAGAAAATGTTGAGCATTTATTTAAAGGCAGTGAGTTTGTAAAGAAATCAATAGGGGTAAGTTCCGTGGCAGAGCCATGTGTTTACTTGAGTGGTGGAGAGATATTAGTAAATAGAATTGCAAAGGAAGGGATGACACTTTGCATTGGAGAAAGGATAGAATAGCATGGGAAAGCTTTATATAGTAGGAATAGGTCCTGGAGGAATTGAACACATGTCTCTTAGAGCAAAAGAGGTGGTTGAAAATTCAGATATAATAGTTGGATATAATAAGTACATAGAAATGATAAAACCTTTAGTAAAGGATAAAGAAGTTTATTCTAATGGTATGAAGGGTGAGGAAGAAAGATGTAGAGAAGCTCTTAAGCTTTCTAAAGAGAAGAATGTTGCATTAATAAGTACTGGAGATTCAGGAATATACGGAATGGCTGGGCTTATATTAGAGCTTAGAAATAATGAAGAAGTAGAGATCATACCAGGAATAACTGCATCCTCTGCAGCTGCATCAGTACTAGGTGCACCACTTATGCATGATAATTGTAATATCTCTCTTTCTGATTTAATGACAGATTATGAAGATATAAAAAAGAGAGTTAAGCTCGCAGCTGAAGGAGATTTTGTTATTTCACTATATAATCCAAAATCAAAGGGAAGACCTCATTACTTAAAAGAAGCTATAGAAATAATAAAGGAATTCAGGGGAGAAAATACTCCTGTAGGGGTTGTAAAAAATGCATTAAGAGAGGGACAAGAATATTGGATAACTACTCTTAAGGATTTTACAGATGAAGAAGTTAATATGTTTTCTATAGTAATCATAGGGAACTCAAAAAGTTTTATTAAAGATGGTTTCTTTATAACTCCGAGAGGATATAAATTGGAGAAGTAAAAATGATAGGATTAATTGTAGGCACTTCAGAAGGAAAAGAATTATTAGAAGGACTTAATAAATTCACAGAAGATATATTTGTATCTACCGCTACTAATTATGGTGGAGATTTATTAAAGGGATATAAATATAAGTTTTTAAATACTAAACCATTAAATAAAGAGGAACTAAAAAATAAACTTGAAGAGTATGGTGTTAGAAAGCTAATCGATGCTTCCCATCCCTATGCGTTAGAGGTGTCAATAAATGCGATGGAAGCAGCAAAAGAGCTATCCATTGAATATATAAGGTATGAGAGACCTTCCGTAATAGATAAATATAGGGATAATAGATTAGTTAATATAATATCGGATTATAGTGAACTTAAGAGCTCTCTTTCTAGCGTAAAGGGCAATGTATTAAATACAACAGGAAGTAGAAATATAAAGAAAATTTTAGATTTAAAAATAGAAAATCGAATGATTCACAGAGTTCTTGCGTCATTAAAAGTCATGGAGGAACTATGTAATCTTGGAATTGAGCCTGAAGATATAATAGCAGTGAAAGGTGTGTTCTCAGAAGAGTTTAATAGAGCTGTTTTGAGGGAATATAAGTGCGATGCTATAATAATGAAGGACTCAGGAGTAGAAGGTGGAACTGTTCAAAAGGTAGAAGCTGCATTAAAAGAGAACGTTAAAATAGTAGTTATAGGTAGAAAACAACTAGAATATAAAAGAGTCTTTACCAACATTAATGAGCTCATAACCTATGTATCATAAAACCATATTTACCATAATTTATTATAAGTATGCTATAATAGGTTATGGTAATTTTATATTTGGAGGAACTTTTATGTTTGGATTTAATAAACAGCAAATGATAGGACTTATAAACTCTTATTGGCCTAAAAGTCATAAATCCAAGAGGAATCTTGAGAAGATAAAAGAAGACTGCAACATAATAAGAAGTGTAGAAAAAGAAGAAAATTACATAAATGATCAAAGCTTCGATGATTTATCAATGGAGGAAGTATTTAAGACCGTTGATAGAACCAATAGTTCTCCTGGCGAGGCAATGCTTATGTACACTTTAACAAATCCTATTTTTGATATTAAGGAGCTTGAAAAGAGAGATAAAATAGTTGATGAAATAAAAGAGAATAAAAACTTAAGAGATAAGTTAAATTACTTATTTTTTGATTTAGGTAGAGAAGGGAAAAGGGAAGTGCTTTCTTTTATACTTGATGATAAAAAAGGAAGTAAGCTTAAGAGATTAGTATATATGATAATAGGGAGCCTTATTCCGTTATGTATACTGGGAGCTATTTGGATAGATTTAAGATTTATATTTTTGGCTTTGGTTGTTTATCTTGTAAATATAGAGATACATTATCATAGGGAAAATAAATATGAACTTTGGAATATACCTTACTTGGCTAAACTTATAAGTACATTGAAAAAGGTTAAGGAAATAGATGATTATGAATTTAGAGAATTTAGGGATAAGGCCTGTGATATTTATGAAAGAATAAAGCCTATAAATAAAGAGATGTTCTATATATCAAAAAGTGAGGAGGTAGATTCACTACTAGATTTAATATTTCTATTTTTCTTACTTCAAGAAAGAGGATATTATAAGTTTATTGAAATATTGCCTAAGTATAGAGAAGATTTATATGAAGCATATAAATTAATAGGAGAAATAGATACTTATTGCTCTATTGCTGCCTTAAGAGAGGATTTGAGGTATTATTCTAAACCTGAGTTTAATAAGAAGAAAGAGATAAAAATTGAAGAAGGATATCATATATTATTAGAAAATCCAATTGCAAACTCTATAGAAGTTAATAAAACGGGAGCAATAATAACAGGAAGTAATATGTCAGGAAAATCAACATTCCTAAAGATGGTTTCGTTAAATTGTCTTTTTGCTCAAACATTATATACTTGTACCTCAAAAAGATATGAAGGAGACCTTTTTCATATAATAACCTCATTAAATCCTAAGGAAGATATTTTAGAGGGAAGAAGTTATTATTTGGGTGAGGCTAAGGCTATATTGAATATTCTTCAAGAACAAGAAAAAGGCAAGAATGTTGTTTGTTTTATAGATGAGATATTTAGAGGAACTAATCCATTAGAGAGAATCAGTGCATCTAGAGCGTTGCTTAATTACTTTCATAAAGCAAAAGTACTATGTCTTATTTCTACTCATGATATAGAAATAACAAGATCTTTTGATGATAAATATAATTTCTATCATTTTGAAGATGATGTTAGTAAAGAAAAAGGATTAATTTTTGATTATCATATTAAGAGAGGAATAGGAACTAAAAGTAATGCTATTAAGCTTCTTGAATATATAGGTTATCCCGAAGAGATAACAAAAGAAGCAAATGAAACCATAGAAGAATTAAGAAAACTTATATAAGTATAAAAAAATCGCACTAAGTTTTTAGTGCGATTTTTATTCTTTATTTTATTATGTTAACAGTTCCTTCTTTTCTTGGAGTATTTGCAGGTGCAACCTTATATCCAAAAACACCTGACCCTATTATTGAATATCCTTCAGGTAAATTAAGTTCTTTTATTAATTCTTTACCTTCTTCAGTAGTATATAAAGCTTTTACTGCATGTATCCAGCAAGAACCGATTCCTAGAGATTCTGCTGCTAAGAACATATTACCTAAGGCAAGGGCTCCATCTATTTCTGGAGCTATAGCTTTAGCATCACTAGAAACAACTATAAGTGTAGGTGCATTATAAAAAAGATCTAAATCTTTGTTGTTATCCCTTTGCATAGCTTTCTTACAGAAATCATTTAGTTTTCCTATAAGTTCTTTATTTTGAACTACAGTAAAGTTCCAAGGCTTTTGATTCATTGCACTAGGAGCAAGGTTTCCAGCTCTTAATATCTCATTTAATTCCTCATCTTTAATTTGTTCTGGCTTATAAGCACGAATGCTTCTTCTTGCTTCAATTGCTTTCAAAACTTCATTCATTTTAATACCTCCAATAATGTTTATAATTTTACATTTAATATTTATTATAGAGCAAAATTAATATATTGGAAGTATGCACTTATTAGTTAGTTAGTATACAAAAGGGAAGCATAGGAATTTAATTCAATTATTATAGGAATTTAACACATACTGGAGTAGGAATTGAAACTTCTTGCTCAAGTTTAGTTAATAATCCAGATACAATATCTCTAGAAAATAAAGTTAAGTTATCTGTATCCTGGTTAGCAACTACTACAAATTTGCCTGTCGGATCTAAATCAAAGTCTCTTGGACCTTTTCCAGCAACAGATGTAGTAGCTTTTAATTCGATTTCTCCAGAATGAGTATCTACAGAAAATACTGCAATAGAGTCATGTCCTCTATTTGAAGTATAAAGGAATTTTCCATCTGGTGATAAATGAATTGCAGCTCCAATACTTTCACCTTCAAAATCATCTGGTAGAGCTGAAACTTTTTGCTTTATTTTATAAGAATTATCATCAGAACATTTTTCTAGTACAAAAACTTCTGATGAAAGTTCTGATAATAAGTACGCAAAATTCATAGATGGATGGAAGGTTAAGTGTCTAGGACCTGCACCAGCAGGTAAAGCAATAGTATTTTCAGAATCGTAAACTAATGAGCCATTATTAACAGAATAGCTTACAACTTTATCAATACCTAAGTCTACTGCAAAAAGATTCTTTTCATCTGGAGTTAATTCAACATAATGAACATGAGCTTTTTCTTGTCTATCTTTATTTGGGCCTGATCCTTCATGAATTTTTACTGAAATTGGGTCGCTAAGAACTCCGCTTTCATTAACAGAGTAGGATCTAACTTCTCCTGTATGATAATTTGCTGAAAATAAGTAATCCTTATCATTGTTCATGCTAACATGACAAGCAGGAGCTCCAGGAGATACCTGACTATTTATAAAAGTTAATTCTCCAGTTTCTTTATTTATAGAAAAGCTAGCTACACCACCATTATCCCCTTCTTTAGTTACAGCAAAAAGTCTGTTATTTTTACTGTCTAAAGTAATGTAGGTAGGGTTGTCTAATTCCCCAGCAACTTTTAAATCTTCTAGTTTACCATTTAAATTATCTAGAGTAAGTGTATATATACCCTTACTACCAGTCTTAGTATATGTACCAATATAAATTCTCACTTTATCTTCATGTTTTACCATAGTAATAGCCTCCTATTAATTATATAATGTAAGTATATTATATCATATTGATTTTACAGAGTAACTTTATTTAAATAGAGGTGAACATATGAAAGTTTGTAATTGTGGCAATTGTAATCATAGCGATTTGTGTGTAAAGAAGGTTCCCATATTCTCATTTTTATCAGAAGATGAATTAAAAGAAATAAAGGATATGACTGGACATAAAGAATATAAAAATGGTGAAATACTTTGTCAGGAAGGGGAACGCTCTGAAACATTATTTATTATAAATGAAGGTAAAGTTAAGCTTTCCAGAATAACTAAGGATGGAAAAGAACAGATTATAAGAATTCTTTCAGAAGGTGAGTTTTTTGGAGAACTTAATCTATTTACAGATGAGAATATATATAAATTTACTGTAATAGCTATTAGCAAAGTTAAGATATGCACATTGACTAAAGAAGATATGGATAAGATATTAGAAAAAAATTCTGCTATTGCATTTAAGATATTAAAGGAAGTTACTAAAAAGCTTTCTGAAACAGAGGAACTAGCGCAAAACCTGGCAACGAATGATGCGGAAATAAGAATAGCTCATATGCTTTTAGAATTCTTAGAGAAGTATGGGGAAGAAAAGGATGGAGTAAGCCAAATAAAGCTTCCCATAAATAGAGAAGAAATGGCTAATTACACAGGGTTAACGAGGGAAACTATAAGCAGAAAACTTTCTAAGTTAGAAGACTCAGGGGTAATTTCACTTAAGGGAAATAAGATTATAGTTGTAAATGATAAGGAAGCATTAATTGAATATGTTGAATAAATAATAGGATAAAAAATCAATTTCCACTCAATAATAAGAGGTTGATTTTTTATCTTTTTTTATTTGTGATTTAAATCATATTTTAAAATTTAAAATTGGATTAATATTAACTCATAAAGAGAAGAAATTCAGGAGGTTATTATTTATGAGTAGAGTTATAAATGAAAATTTAAAGCTAGGTGAGGTAGTTTCAATTTTCCCAGACTCAACAAAAATATTTAATGATATAAAGATAGATTATTGTTGTGGAGGACATGATAGTTTAGGAGCAGCATTAAGAGAAAAGGCATTAAATGTTGATGTTTTTGTTGATAAGTTAAATGAAGAATATGAAAAGTTCAAAAATTCAAATAGTGAATATATCGACTGGAGAGAAGTTGATTCAATTAAACTAATTGAAAATGTAGTTAATACACACCATGCGTATACTTTTAGAAGTATTAAAGAAATAGATGAACTTTTATTAAAAATACTTAAAGTTCACTTTGAACATCATAGTGAAGAATTACTTAAAGTTCATAGGCTATTTGGAAGCTTAAAAGTTGAATTAGAAGAGCATTTAATAAAAGAAGAGAAAAATCTATTCCCATTAATGGAAAGATATTTTATTGCTAAAGATGAAAATCTAAGAATAGAAGTTAAGAAATATATAGAAGAGACTGAAGCAGAGCATGATGGGGCAGGAGATATCCTAAAGGAACTAGAAGAGGTTACTAGAGATTTTAAAGCACCAGAAGGAGCATGCACAACTTTTAAACTTGTATATAACAAGTTACACGATTTAGAGAAAGATTTATTTATTCATATTTATAAAGAAAACAGTATATTGTTTCAAAGGGTATAGTGGAGGAGAATAAAATGAACAAGGAAAGAATAGAGAATTTATCAGTAATACTAAAGAAATTAAATCAAGAAGGAGCAACTGAGGAAATTAGACAAGAGGCATTAAATATAGTTAAAGAAATAAGTCCAGTTGAATTATCTATAGCAGAACAAAATCTTATAGAAGAAGGAATGAATCCTCAAGAATTAAGAGGCCTATGTGAAGTCCATATGGAAGTTCTTAAGGATGAATTGGATAAGATCAAGACAAGCATTACTGAGGGACACGTTTTAAATACTATGATAGAAGAGCATGAAGAAATCTTAAAGCTCTTAAAGAGACTTGAGGCATTAAACAATAAGATTCAAAAGATGGATAATTATGATGAGGAAGGTAATATAGCTAAAGAGCTAGTTGAGTTAGCTGATAATATATTAGATGCTGAGAATCATCATCAAAGAGAAGAACAAGTACTTTTCCCTGAAATGGAAGCTTTAGGGGTAACTGGTCCTACAAGAATTATGAAAATGGAACATGAGGATTTAAGAGAGAAAAAGAGAAGAATAAAATCTCTTGGAGAGAATGCTAAATATGTAAATTTTGAAGCATTTAAGTCAGATTTAGATGAAACAGCAAAATACCTTATATTTAATCTAAGAGATCATATATTTAAAGAAAATTACATTCTATATCCTTCTGCGCTTGAAACTATTAAAGAGGATAGCAAATGGGAGGAAATGAAAGATAGATGTGATAAAATAGGATATTGTGGATTTACACCTAGTCACTAATTAATTGACAAGCTAATGACGTTAATATATGCTTTTAGTATAAAATTATATATAGGTCTTCAGGGCAGGGTGAAATTCCCTACCGGCGGTAAAGCCCGCGAGCTATTTTAGCAGATTCGGTGAGATTCCGAGGCCGACAGTAAAGTCTGGATGAAAGAAGATTATTAAGGTATAGTAAGCAGTATCTATGTTTACCATATAAATTAATTGAATGTATAGCTCTGAAATTTTATAATTTCAGAGCTTTTTGTTTATCTATTGTGGAAAAAGACTATAGTTTTTTTATTCACTGTGGATAATATTTGATTTTAATGCCCTGAGTTTTAATAACTCAGGTTTTTTTTATTTAAAAAAGGAAAAAATAATTTTGATATTGGTCTTTAAAGGGAGGAGATTTAGTGGATGTGTTTTACATGAGAAAAGCACTAGAGTTAGCTAGAAAAGGAGTAGGTAAAGTTAATCCTAATCCTTTGGTAGGTGCAATAATAGTAAAAGATAATAAGATAATCGGGCAAGGATATCATGAATTTTATGGGGGACCTCATGCAGAGGTAAATGCATTATCCAGTGCTGTGGAGAGTGTGGAAGGTTCTACAGTTTATGTAACACTAGAGCCTTGTCATCACTATGGTAAAACTCCACCATGTGTTGATGCATTAATAAAAAATAAAGTTGCTAAAGTTGTTATAGGACAAAAGGATCCTAATCCATTAGTAGCAGGGAAAAGCATCAATAAGTTATTAGAACATGGGATAGAAGTAGAAGTAGGAATACTAGAGGAAGAATGCAAAAAACTAAATGAAGTGTTTAATAAGTTCATAGTAACTAAAAAGCCATTTGTTGTATTAAAATCAGCCATAAGTTTAGATGGCAAGATAGCAACACATACAGGGGAGTCAAAGTGGATTACAGGAGAAGAGGCTAGGGAAGAAGTTCAAGAACTTAGAAACTCATTATCAGGAATAATGGTCGGAGTAGACACCGTGATAATGGATAATCCTCTTTTAACTTGTAGAATGGCTAATGGAAGAAATCCAAAAAGAATTATAGTTGATAGTAGACTGAGAATTCCACTAGATTCAAAAGTTTTAGTGGTAAATGAAGATTCAAATTGTATTATAGCTACAACTCAAAAGGCTCCAAAAGAAAAAGTTGATATTCTAAGAAATAAGGGCATAGAAGTTATTATCTTGCCAGAGAAAGATGGAAAGGTAAATCTTAAGGATTTAGTTGTTGAACTTGGAAAGAAAAACATTGACGGAATTTTATTGGAGGGTGGCGGAACCTTAAACTTCTCAGCATTAAAAGAGGGAATAGTTGATAAGGTGCAATATTATATTTCACCTAAGATAATTGGAGGAAGGGATGCCAAAACTTCAGTAGAAGGAGAAGGCGTTAATAAAATAGAGGAATGTTTTAGATTAAATAAGGTTACAACCAGAATTGTTGGGGAAGATATTTTAGTGGAAGGTTATATATAGGAAGGTGGTTAATGACTTTGTTTACAGGAATCGTAGAAGAAATAGGATTTGTAGAATCTATTGAGAAGTCTGGTGATGGAGCAAGAATAAAAATTAGGGCTAAAAAAGTGCTTGAGGATAGCAAGAGGGGGGATAGCATCAGTACAAACGGAGTTTGTTTAACAGTTACTGATTTCTGGAGTGATGGATATTACTCAGATGTTATGGCAGAAACCATGAGGAGAAGTAATCTTGGTGAATGCAAAACTGGATCGAAAGTAAATCTTGAAAGAGCATTAAAGGCAAGTGATAGGTTAGGAGGACATATTGTTAGTGGACACATTGATGGAGTTGGAATCATTACATCAAATGAGAAAGAGTCAAATGCTGTATGGGTAACCATAAAGGCGCCTAAAGAAATACTTAAATATATCGTGGAAAAAGGCTCGATAGCTATAGATGGAATAAGCTTAACAGTTGCTTATGTTGATAATGAAGTTTTCAAGGTTTCTATAATACCTCATACAGGAGAGGAAACAACACTTCTTAATAAGAAAAAAGGGCATTATGTTAATTTGGAATGTGATGTAATAGGCAAATACGTTGAGAAACTTTTAGGAATAAATAAAGGAAAAGAAGAAAAGAAAAAAAGCTCTATATCAATGGAGTTTTTGATGGAAAATGGATTTTAGAATAGTGGAGGGGTAAGATGTTTAAGTTTAATACTGTAGAAGAAGCTATAGAAGATATTAAAGCAGGAAAAATTATAGTAGTAATTGATAATGAAGATAGGGAAAATGAAGGGGACCTTTTAATGGCAGCCGAGAAAGCTAAGCCAGAGGATATTAATTTTATGGCTACCTATGGAAGAGGTCTTATTTGTACACCATTAGAAGAAAGTTTGACTAAAAAGTTAGATATTAATGCAATGGTTGAGAATAATACTGATAATCATGGAACAGCCTTTACGGTTTCTGTAGATCATATAAGTACAACAACTGGTATATCAGCATTTGAAAGAGCAGAAACAATAGTTAAATTACTTGATGAATCATCTAAACCAGAGGATTTTAGAAGACCAGGGCATGTGTTTCCCTTAGTTGCTAAAAATGGAGGAGTTTTAGAGAGACCAGGACATACGGAAGCAGCTGTAGATTTACCAAGACTAGCAGGGTTAAAACCAGCAGGGGTAATTTGTGAAATTATGAATGATGATGGAACAATGGCGAGAACAGGGGACTTAATGAAATATGTTGAAAAACATGGACTTAAGATAATTACAATTGAAGCGCTAATAGCGTATAGAAAACAAAACAATTTATAGGAGGATGTAATTATGAAGAATTATGAAGGTAATTTAGTAGCAAAGGGTCTGAAGTTTGGTATTGTAGTGGGAAGATTTAATGAACTTATTGGTTCAAAACTTTTAAGTGGAGCATTAGATGGTTTAAAAAGACATGGTGCTAATGATGAAGATATTGAAATAGCATGGGTTCCAGGGGCATTTGAAACACCACTAATTGCAAAGAAAATGGCTGAAAGTAAGAAATATGATGCTGTTTTATGTTTAGGAGCAGTAATTAGAGGAGCAACACCACACTTTGATTATGTGTGTGCAGAAGCTTCAAAAGGAATCGCTAATGTTTCTTTAAATACAGGTATTCCAGTAATGTTTGGAATATTAACAACAGACTCAATAGAGCAAGCAATAGAAAGAGCAGGAACTAAAGCAGGAAACAAAGGTTATGATGCAGCTGTTTCTGCAATAGAAATGGCAAATTTAATAAAAGAATTTTAAATGATTTTTGAGGAGTACTAAGACATTTATGGTTTTGGTACTCTTTTTATATTGTATATATATCATTTCTCCAATCCATACGGACTGTTAAACAGAAGTGTTGAAATGTGTATAAAGGTCCTGAAAATAAATAAGCCTCAATATAAAAAACATTGATTACACACTTCAATAATGGTCAAGAATTTAATAAAAGAATTGGAGGAGTGCATGATGGGGCTACTTGGAAACAAATTAAATGAGAATATAGCAGAAAATATTGATTTTGAAAATAGTATAGCAACCATTCTTATTAATAAAGAAGTTAAATGCCCTAGATGTTTCTCTAATGATATCAGCAAAAATGGGAAAACAAAGGCTTTGAGAC
Source organism: Clostridium sp. 'White wine YQ' (assembly GCF_028728205.1). Lineage (NCBI taxonomy): Bacteria > Bacillati > Bacillota > Clostridia > Eubacteriales > Clostridiaceae > Clostridium > Clostridium sp. 'White wine YQ'. Next base: position 202,785 of record NZ_JAQYUU010000003.1, on the reverse strand, counting down.
AAAGATATATTTGCAAAGATTGTGGCAAAAGTTTTTCTGAGATGACTGGAACTCCAGTAAGTTATAGTAAGAAGGAACTTAAACAGTGGGCTGAATATACCCACTATATGAGCGAAGGTATGACCTTAAGAGAGATATCAAAGATGTTAAAAATAAGCCTAGTTACAAGTTTTCAGTGGAGGCACAAAATTTTAAGTTCGGTAGAACATAGAATAAAAGATAAGGAGTTTTCAAAGATTGTTCAAATCGATGAACTTAGAATGAAGGAAAATTTTAAAGGGAATCACTCTAAAAGTAAGAGTTTCAAGGTATTAAGTGATAGCTATATAGTTGATAATGAAATATTTAGAAGAAGTTTTATATCAATTCTTAACTGCAGGGATTTATTAGATAATAAATATTTAAAGGCAGTATCAAAAGGGTATATTAGCAGAGAAGTACTGGATAAGCATTTAGAAAGCAAGATGAAAAAGGTTAAGATTATTGGTGTATGTAGGAATTTGCTTTATGTTAATTTTGCTAAGAAAAATAATTTGAAGATTTGCATGGATGGGAGTTCTAAATACAATGTCAAGGATGTGGATATTAGGTTAGTTAGAAGACAAGGGGTATTGTTTAAGCAATTTATCAGAAATTTTAGGGGTGTTGCAACTAAATATATTAGTTTTTATATAAATTGGTTTAGGATGATTATTGATAAATATGACATTCGTAAAGTTTTATTAGATTCGTGTATAAGAGGTAACCGAAAACTAATAAACTTGGATTTCAAGTTCGTGAAATTTAATGGAATAAATCAAATATAAAATTTAAAATATAACTGTTTTTCATTTCAACACTTTTCTTTAACAGTGTATAGGGTTTGAGATATTATTAAATAAGGTACATATAAATAAAAATATTAAATAAAGAAAAAAGCTCAGAGCAAGCAGGAATTATGACTCTGAACTTTAATGTTTACTTTTTTGAATTAGACATATTAATAGCTTTTTCAGTACATAGGTCAATTGCTTCTATGACAGCGCCTCTAAAACCATTTCTTTCGAGAGAATAAACAGCTTCAATAGTGGTACCGGCAGGAGAACAAACCATGTCTTTTAATGCACCTGGATGAATCCCTGATTCTAAAACCATTTTAGCAGAACCTAAAACTGCTTGAGCTGCAATTTTATAAGCTTTTTCTCTTGGTACACCGTGAAGAACTGCCCCGTCTGCCATAGCTTCTATAAACATATAAACCATAGCTGGAGAAGAACCGCCTATAGCTAAAGCCTTATCAATCATTGGCTCATCCACGATCTCTGTTTTGCCAACCTTATTGAACATATCTACTATGTAGTTAAATTCATTTTCAGAAACAAGAGAATTTTTGCATAACATAGTTAAACTTTCACCAACAAGAGCAGCCGTATTTGGCATTATTCTTATAATTTTTGCATCCTTACCTAAGTTATCCTCAAGATATTTTATCGTAATTCCTGCTGCAATAGTAACAATAACAGCATTCTTATTAATTGAAGATTTTATCTCAGGAATTACATCATTAAAGAATTGTGGTTTAACAGCCAAAACAATAATGTCTGAAGACATTGCAACTGCTTTGTTATCTCTTATAACATTGATTCCAAACGTTTCTTTTACAGATTGTAATGTTTTATCTGAAAGAGCTGAAGCAGTAATATCTTTTGGAGATATAAAATTAGAAGATATAATACCTCCAATAATCGCCTTTGCCATATTACCACAGCCTATAAAACCTATTTTTTTGTTCATAAATAAACCCCCTTATGATTAATAAAATTATTTTATCATAAAAGGGGATTTATAGTATAGGGAGTAAAAACTAAGTGATATATATTTAATTAAATCTCCATATATCTAAGGCTAAGTTTCCAAATTGGTAAGCACCAATTAGATGTTCAGGCACCTTATTATTATCTCCAGCTCCCATAGCAATTAAGAGAGGAATAAAATGCTCATTTCTAGGAACAGCTAAATTAGCATTTGGAGCTAAGTTTTCATAATTAAAGAGATTATCTGTATTCCAATCTAAAATAGTATTTTGAATCCAATTATTAAATTCCTTTGCCCAAGGAGTAACTGAATTACTATAATAATCAACCTCTCTTAAGTTGTGAACAATACCGCCACTGCCTATTATAAGAATACCTTCCTCTTTAAGTGGTTCTAGAGCTTTCCCAATATCATATTGATCGGAATTTGATAGATATGGATTAACAGACATAGTTACAACAGGAATATCAATAGTTGGATACATTAATTTGAGTACAGACCAAGCTCCATGATCTATTCCTCTTTTGTTATCAAACTTACTCTTAATATTACTAGAGTCTAACAAATTCTTAATCCTATTTGCTAAATCTAAATTTGAGTTTGCAGTATAGTATTCATTATAGAGCTTATCTTCAAATCCATAAAAGTCATATATCATGGAATAAGGTGAGGAAGTACCAATAAGTTGAGTGTTTGATTCCCAGTGAGCCGAAAAAATAATAACTCCTTTTGGTTTAGGTATGGATTTACTATAATCTTTCAAATATTGAGTATATTTATTATCATCGTATATCATGTTTGGTGCTCCATGAGCAATAAAAAGACTTGATATCATAAAAAAACACATCCTTTAAATAATTAACTAATATTTAGTTATTAACTATTATATAATAATTATTATCAATAAGCAATAATATATAAAGAAATTTTCTAAAACATTTTAGCTATAATTATGAACAAAGTTGAAGAAAATGAATATGATTATAAAGTATAATTAATTTGCTTGCCTAACTAAAATATTTAAGAAAAAGTATATAAAAATTTTATAAGAAAATATTTACATTCGCATGAAATAAGCATTTGGAAATCCATAGAGATACACTGAAATACTAGAGGAATAGCTGAGTTGTAGAGGTGAAAAGGTTTTGTTAATAGATTATTAATAAGTTTATCTTATAAAGATGTTGACTAAAAAAATTTCGGGTGTTAATATTATAAATAGTTAGTCACCTAACTAATTGGAGGTGAGTTAAGTGGAAGAAAATTATGGAGATTCATTATATGGTATCTTTTCTCAAGTAATAAAATTGAATTTTCATAGAGCTCATAAGTTGTTGGAAACCATTGGATTACATCCTGGGCAAGCACATTTGTTAGGGGTAGTAGGTCACAATGAAGGCATTAGTCAAAATCAACTTGCAAAGACTTTAAATGTTAAGCCTGCAACCGTTACTGGGATGATTAAAAAGATTGAGAAAGCAGGACTTATTGAGAGAAAGAGTGATGAACAAGATCAAAGAGTTCTTAGAGTATATACTACTAAAGAAGGAAAAGAGCTTAGTTTAAAACTTAAAAGGTTCTATGATGAAATTAAAAAAGATTGTTTTAAGGGTTTCACAGATGAAGAACTAATATTATTTCGCAGATTATTGATGCAAATGAAAGATAACCTAGTGAAAATTAATGGAGAAGAATGTAGTCAGGGATTTTCAGAATTTTAAGCAAGACTATATGAATGGAGATGAAGCAAATGATCAAGTTATTAAGATTTTTAAAGAAATATTCACTGCAAGTTTGCGCAATACTAGTGCTTATATTTTTGCAAGTGATGGCAGAATTAAATTTGCCAAATATAATGTCAAGTATAGTTGATACTGGTATAGTGAATAGCGATGTAGACTATATACTTAAAGAAGGTGGAATAATGCTGCTAGTGGCACTTGGAAGTGCAGCATGTTCAGTGCTTGCGGCTCTTTATTCGTCAAAGGTTGCATTAGCATTTTCAAAAGATATAAGAAGAGAAGTATTTACACATGTTGAGGGATTTGCCCTTAATGAATTTAATAAGATACCAACTTCTTCACTTATTACTAGAACCACAAATGATATTACTCAAGTTCAAACAGTAATGGTTATGGGATTAAGAATGCTTGTAATGGCACCAATTATGTTTGTAGGGGCACTTATTATGGCTCTTTCAAAAGATGTATATCTTTCAAGAGTTATAGCAGTAGCAATACCATTAGTATTAGCTATGATGATTTTTGTAGCTGTAAAAGGAATGCCACTATTCAAGAGTATGCAAAAGAAAGTAGATAAATTAAACCTTGTAGTTAGAGAAGGTCTTTCAGGTATAAGGGTTATTCGTGCATTTAACAGAACAGATTTTGAAAAAGACAGATTTAAAGATGCAAATAGAGACTTAACTGATACAGCAATAAAAGTTAATAAATTAATGGCAGTATTAATGCCATTGATGATGTTAATATTTAACGTAATGGCAGTAGGAATACTTTGGTTTGGAGCAAATCGTATAGATTTAGGAGAAATGAAAGTTGGAGACTTAATGGCATTTATTCAATATTCAATGCAAATTATGTTCTCAGTAGTAATGGTTGCAATGATGTTTATTTTAATACCAAGAGCTTCTGCATCAGCAGTAAGAATAAATGAAGTATTAGAATTAAAACCAGAAATACTAGATCCAGAAGTTCCAGATAACAGCCATGAAGAACATGGACATGTAGAATTTAAAGATGTTGTATTTAGATATCCTGGAGCAGAAGAGGCAGTTTTAGATGGTATATCTTTCGATGCAAAACCTGGTGAAACTACAGCTATAATAGGAAGTACAGGATCAGGAAAATCAGCATTAATTAACTTGATTCCACGTTTTTATGACATAGAAAGCGGAAACATCTTTGTAGATGGAGTAGATATAAGAAATATTACTCAAGAAAGTTTAAGAAATAAAATAGGAATAGTTCCACAAAAAGCAGTACTATTTTCAGGTACAATTTCAGATAATATAAGATACGGAAAAGATGATGCTACAGATGAAGAAGTTAGACATGCAGCTGAAGTAGCTCAAGCAGCAGATTTCGTTTCTAATATGAATGATGGATATGATTCAATTATAGCTCAAGGTGGTAACAATGTCTCAGGAGGACAAAAACAACGTTTAGCTATAGCAAGAGCTTTAGTAAGAAAGCCTGAAATATATATATTTGATGATAGCTTCTCAGCATTAGATTTTAAAACTGATGCAAAATTAAGAGCAGCACTTAAACATGAAACAGGAGATGCTACAGTATTAATAGTTGCACAAAGAGTAAGTACAGTTATGGATGCAGATAGAATTATAGTATTAGATCAAGGTAAGATAGTAGGAAAAGGAACTCATAAAGAGCTTCTAAGTACTTGTGAAATATACCATGAAATTGTATCTTCACAACTTTCAGAGGAGGAGATATCATGAGTGAAATGAAGAATAATGCACCAAAGAGAAGAGGTCCAATGGGCGGAGGTCCAATGGGCGGCGTTGTAATGGGTGGAGAAAAAGCTAAAGACTTTAAAGGTACAGGAAAAAGATTAGTAGGTTATTTGAAACCACAAATGGTTCGCTTGATAACAGTATTTATAGTAGCTATAATAAGTACTGTATTTACGATAGTAAGTCCTAAGATAATGGGTAAAGCAACAACAAAGTTATTTGATGGATTAATCTCAAAGTATGAATATACTGCAGTTACAGATGCTGTAGAGAAAAGTACTGAGCAAATTAAAACACAAACTGAACAGCAAAAAGCTAAAATCCAAGAGCAAATAAAAGCTCATCCAGAGCAAGCAAAACAAATACAAGCTCAAGCTCAGGCTGAAATGCAAAAAGCATTAGCAGCACAACAAACACCAGACATGCAAGAAAAACAAAAGAAAGTACAAGATATTTTATCAAAGTACATTTCAAATGATGATTTGAAGAAAGCTAATACAGCTATACAATCTGGAGATGTAGATACAGTAAAAACAATATTTTCAGATAATAAGCCAGCTATAGATTTTGAGTATATTAGAAATATACTTACTCTATTAATAGGATTTTATTTAATTAGTGCATTATTCATGTTTATTCAAGGATGGGTAATGTCAGGAGTAGCTCAAAATACAGTTTATGCCATGAGAAAAGACTTAGATGATAAACTTGAAAAGTTACCACTTAAGTACTTTGATGGAAGAACAAAGGGAGAAGTTTTAAGTAGATTTACTAACGATTTAGATACTGTAGGTACAACCCTACAACAATCATTAACTCAGCTTATTACATCAGTAGTAAGTATTGTTGGTATAATAATTATGATGCTTACAATAAGTCCACTTATGACACTTATTGCTATAGCAGTACTACCAGTAAGTATATTTGTAATAAGACCTATACTTGGTAAATCACAAAAATACTTTGCAGCTCAACAAAAACATTTAGGTGAACTAAATGGACATATAGAAGAAATGTATACTGGTCACAATATAGTAAAAGCATTCGGAAGAGAAAAAGCTTCTTTAGAAAAATTCAACAATGTAAATGAAGAATTATATAAAGTTGGATGGAAAGCACAATTTATCTCAGGTTTAATAATGCCACTAATGGGATTTGTAAATAACTTAGGATATGTTGTAGTTTGTGTTACTGGAGGATATCTAGCAACTAAAAAAGCTATTGAAGTTGGAGATATACAAGCATTTATTCAATATATGAGACAATTCTCTCAACCAATAAACCAAACTGCAAATATTGCAAACATTATACAATCTACAGTTGCAGCAGCAGAACGTGTATTTGAGATGTTAGATGAAGTAGAAGAAATTCCAGATCCAGTAGATGCAAAAGTATTAGATAACCCGACAGGTGCAGTTAAATTCGAAAATGTTGACTTTAGTTACAAAGAAGATACTAAGCTTATTGAAAACATGAATATAGATGTTAAACCTGGACAAACAATTGCAATTGTTGGACCAACTGGAGCAGGAAAAACAACATTAGTTAACTTGCTTATGAGATTCTATGAAGTTAATGGTGGAAAGATTACTCTTGATGGAGTAGATATAAGAGAATTAACACGTGAAAATCTACGTAATATATTTGGTATGGTATTACAAGATACTTGGTCATTTAATGGTTCAATAAAAGAAAATATAGCATATGGACGTAAGGGAGCAACCGATGAAGAGATAATAAGAGCTGCTAAGGCTGCACACGCAGACCACTTTATTAGAACTTTAGATCATGGATATGATACAGAGTTAAATGAAGAAGCGTCAAATATATCTCAAGGACAAAAACAATTACTTACTATTGCTAGAGCAATATTAGCTGATCCTGCAATACTAATTCTTGATGAAGCTACAAGTAGCGTTGATACAAGAACAGAAGTATATATTCAAAAGGCAATGAATAACTTAATGAAGGGAAGAACAAGCTTTGTTATAGCACATAGACTTTCCACAATTAAGGATGCAGATTTGATACTTGTTATGAATCAAGGTACAGTAATAGAACAAGGATCTCACAAAGAACTTCTAGAGCAAAATGGTTTCTATGCTGATTTATATAACAGTCAGTTTACAAATGGAGTTTTTGATGAGGAAGCTGTTTAAGAATATAACATTATCTAATATAGAAAGCTGCTGGTAATAACCAGCAGTTTTTTCTTTAACTTATGTAACAAATAGATATATAATATAACTAGACAATATTTGGTGGAGGATAAGATTATGTTTAGGACAATAATATGGTTTGTACATTTTGCTTTAAGCTTAATAGGAACAATACCTAAAATGATTAAGTATAAAGGTGCTGTGGAGAGAGGTAAAACTCCAGAAGAAATCCAAGGAATAAATGAAGTGGTTAGAAAATGGGCTCTATCTCAAATAAAATATAGTGGTGCTAGGGTAACTGTACATGGAGAAGAAAATGTGCCAAAAGACAGGGGAGTACTTTTCATAAGCAATCATCAGGGAAACTTTGATATTCCCCTTTTTATAGGATATATAGATAAACCTAAAGGATTTATAGCTAAAATAGAATTAACTAAGATTCCAATAGTTCATATATGGATGAAGTATATAGACTGTGTTTTTATGGATAGAAGCAGTGTTAGAAAATCTGGTGAGGCAATAGTAGAGGGAATTAAACTTCTTAAGAAAGGAACTTCAATGGTTATTTTCCCAGAAGGAACTAGAAGTAAGGGGGATAAGTTAGGTGAATTTAAGGCAGGAAGTTTTAAGTTAGCAACTAAATCAAAAGTTCCAATTGTTCCAGTTACAATAAAAGGATCTTATAAGTTAATGGAGCAAAATGGAAGTAAGATAAGACCTGCTGATGTAGAACTTTTTATCCATCCTATGATAGAAACAGCAAATTTAACTAAAGAAGAAATGGATGAATTACCAAAAAGAGTTAAGAGCATAATAGCAGAAAAATTATAAAATAAAAAATACATTAAAAAAGGCTGAGATGGAGCAGAATAACGCTTTACCACAGCCTTTTATTGATTTTATCGTAAATTATTTATAGAAATAAAATTCTAAAAATAGTTATATTATGTAGTATTAGTAGTTTTGATTAGTATATCTTTTTCACAAAAGTTATGAAAAAGTATGTATTAATTAGTTAATCAAAAAGTTCTAATATAAAAATATAAGGAGAAGGGGGAAGAAAAGACAAGATGAATCTAATTTCTATTGATAGTAAATTAATGATTCTAATTATGAATTTACAAGAAAAAGAGTTCCTGTCTTTAGAAGAGCTTGCAAAAAACTTAGAAGTTAGCACAAGAACTATACGAAATTACATTAAGCAAGTAAATGAAGTACTTGATAGAAATGTAGCTCAAATTGAAAATTATAAAGATAAGGGATATAAGCTTGAGTTATACGATAAGCTAAAATTTTTAGAAACCCAACAAAAATATCTAGATAATAAGGTTAATTTTAAGTGGTTGGTAACTCCAAATGATCGCATTGAATATCTAGTAAGAAAGTTTTTAAGAGAGGAAAACACTTTTAAAACTGATGATTTAGCTGAAGAATTAAATGTAAGCAGAACAACATTAATAAACGATATGAAAAAAATATCAAGTATAATGAAAAAATTTAACTTGCAAATAAAGGGAAAGACAAATGACGGTATATCATTGCAAGGTAATGAAATTAACAAAAGATTATTTTTCTTATACTTTTTTTATAAAGAATTTAAGGAAGAAGCTATTAGATTTGATAATGGACAAGTACTATCCAAAGATGAGTACAATAAGACAAAATCCAAGCTCAAAAAACTATTTAATGAAAATAAGTATAAGATTTCTGATGAAGGACTAAACAGTATTATTAATTTTGCGATAGTTCTATTTATTAGAATAAAGCAACAGAAGTATATTAAGAGATTAGAAGAGAAACACAAAAAGCTTGTATATAGTGATGATTTCATAATGGCACAAAAGATTGCAGAAATGATTTCAAATGAGTTAGATATAGAAATGCCGAAGAATGAAGTTATATTCTTAACCTTACCACTAATGGGAAGATATTCCCCAATAAGAGAGGATAAAAATTATCTAAAGATTAATCCGAACATAAATAAAATGGTTGAATGTATATTTAATCAGATATATGAGGAAATGGGTCTGGATTTAAATGAAGATGAAGAAATGAAAGTAAGTTTAGAATATCATTTAAACTTCGCAATAAATAGAATAATGTTCAACCTACCAATAAATAATCCTTTGCTTGAAGATATAAAAAAATATTATCCATTTCCATATGCCTTAGCAAAGATTGCAGCTAGGACAATTGAAAATCATTACGATGTAAAGGTTATCGAAGATGAAGTGGGGTATATAGCATTGCACTTTGGAAGCTACGTTGAAAGAAGAAGCAGTAAGTACTTTTCAATAAAGAATATAGCTCTTGTATGTGGTACTGGACTCGGGACAGCAAAACTTCTAGAAATTAAATTAAGAAAACTCTTAGGAAATGAAAAAAAGATAGATATATTTTCTGACTCAGAGATGTCTACAGAATTACTTAATCAATATGATATTGTATTTACTACTGTAAACCTAAGCTATGAAGCTGAACCTATAGTGATAAAGTTAAATGCGATTTTTAGTGATTCAGAAATAATAAAAGAAATAGAGAAAAAATACACCTTCAAAAAATATAAAAATGATTATAGTGAGCTTAGGAAACCATTTATCCATTTAAACTTACCTGAAGAGCAATTATTTATATTAGATAAAGATAATTATTTAGATAACATTGAATATATGGTTGATAAGCTATCAAAGATTATAAAACTTGATAAGGGCTTTAAAGAAAGATTATTAGAAAGAGAAAGAAAGTCTCCAACTGCCTTTGATAACTATGTGGGATTGCCTCACACTGTAAATTATGGAAATGATAAGTTCTTGATTTCTATGGGGATACTAAAGAAACCAATATTCTGGGGAGGCAATGAAGTTAGAATAATAATAATGCTCATTGTTCCAGATGAAGAGAATATCGATGCCGATATGGTCATAAAGGTTTATGAAGAAATTTTAAAAGTATGTCAAAATAAAAAGTTTGTAGAGGAACTATGCAAGGTTAGAAATTATAAAGAGTTTTTAGAATTAAATAGAAAGGAGAATTTTTAATGAACGAAGTAGTTTTATTAATTTTAATAGGAATAATATGCTGGTTATTAAATTTTGCTTTAGGATTTATACAAATTAAAAACTTTAATGAAAATTATATAGAAATGAGAAGAAAAGGAAGAGTGGTAATAGGGAGAAAGAGAGGATATCTACAAGCAGGAACGATTATCTTATTAAATGTAGATGAAGAAGATACTATTTTCTCTTGCAAAATCATTCAAGGAATATCAGTATTAGCTAAAATGAAGCAGTTTAATGGACTTGAAGGAAAACAAATAAATAAGTTAACGCAAGATGACATTAGCCAATATAGAAAATTAACTAGGGTAGCAATTTTAAATGCTATAGATAATTTCAATCAATTTAAAAAGGAGGAGATAAATGAAAAGGAAGCTACAGAACATTTAGAAGGAAATTTTAATTAATTATTATCAACAAGGAGGAATTATAAATGCAAACATTAGCACAATATGCTGACAAGTTTATGGGTCTATTTAGAGCAGGGGGAACTACTTTTGTAAGCTTTGTTACTGGGATAGTTCCAGTATTAGTTGCCTTACTACTAGTAATGAATGCTCTTATAAAATTAATTGGAACAGAAAGGATAGATAGATTAGCACAAAAATCTGCAGCAAACCCAATAACAAGATATTTAGTTCTACCAGTAATAGGGACATTTATTTTCGCTAATCCTATGACTCTATCTCTAGGAAAATTTTTACCAGAAAAATATAAACCTAGTTACTATGCAGCAGCATCATTTTCATGCCACTCAATGAATGGATTATTCCCTCATATAAATCCAGGAGAATTATTTATATTCCTAGGAATTGCAGATGGGATAACAAAGCTTGGACTATCATCCACAGACTTGGCTGTAAGATATCTTTTAGTTGGTATGGTAACTAACTTCTTTAGAGGGTGGGTTACAGATTTCACCACTAAATTTGTTCAAAAACAACAAGGGGTACAACTTAGCGAGAGTGTAGATTTAGCCTAATTAAGTATATGAAAGGAGAATTGAGATGGAGTATAAAAAACTTAAAATAACTAAAGGTTCAGCAGGTTGGGGAGGCCCAATATATGTAGAGCCTAATGAAGCAAAAAATAAAGTAGTTTATATAACTGGTGGTTCAAAGCCTAAAGAAGCTGTTAAAATAGCAGAACTAAGTGGATGTGAACTTGTAGATGGATTTAAGACAGGTGTTAAGGACAGTGAAATAGCGTGTGTTGTAATAAATTGTGGTGGAACTTTAAGATGTGGAATATATCCTCAAAAGAAAATACCTACAGTAAATATTATGGCGACAGGTAAAAGTGGTCCACTAGCAATGTATATAAAAGAAGATATTTATGTTTCAGATGTTAAGGAAAAAAATATAGAGATAGTATAAAGGGAGGCAATTTAAATGAGTTATGATACTGACAAAAAGATAAGTGAGCAAAGCGATGGATTAGTTGCAAGAATAGGTATAGGAATAGGAAAGATAACAGCCATATTCTTTCAGGCTGGAAGAGACACTATTGATACAATTTTACACACCATACTACCATTTATGGCTTTCGTTGCAACCTTAATAGGTATTATTAATGCATCAGGGTTAGGAAATGCGTTTGCAAAATTACTTACTCCACTTGCAGGAAGTATTTTTGGATTAATAGTTTTATCTCTTATATGTTCTTTTCCACTACTTTCACCATTTTTAGGACCTGGAGCAGTTATAGCTCAAATAATAGGAGTTCTAATCGGAGTTGAAATAGCAAAAGGTAACGTACCACCACATCTAGCATTACCAGCTTTATTTGCAATAAATGCTCAATGTGCAGCTGATTTTATTCCTGTAGGATTAGGTTTAGCTGAAGCAGAACCGGAGACGGTACAAGTTGGGGTTCCTTCAGTACTATATTCAAGATTTTTAACAGGAGCACCTACCGTAATAGTAGCATGGCTAGCTAGCTTTGGTCTATATTCATCTTAATGTAACTAGAAAGGAATAAAATATATGGAATTAGTGTATAAGACAGTTGTAACAGAAATAGGACAAAAGGCCAAGGAATTTTTAGCACATAATATGTTTATAACATTTAGAGGAGATGCCCCAGAAGAACTTAAAGATTATTGTTTTATCCACAATGAAAATGTACTTTATAAAGACATTAAAAAAGGTGATGTATTAAAGATTGATGGAAAAATGTTTAATATAACTTCAGTAGGTGAGGCTGTAAATGAAAATATGAGAAACCTAGGACATATAACTTATAAGTTTAATGGTGAAGATAAAGCTGAAATAGCGGGTACTCTATTTGTTGAAAGCAAAGAAATTCCTTCCATGAAAGTAGGAACAATTATTGAAATAGTGAGAGTTTAAAGAAATATAAGCAGAAATAAGAAAGGTAAGGAGGAATTATCTATGATGAATGAAGAAACATGGTTAGGTATTAAAGGCAATGTAGTAATTGTTACTGGAGGAGCTTCGGGAATAGGAAAGCATATTGCAAGTTGCCTTAATAAAGTAGGAGCTCAAGTAATAGTTAGTGATTTAAATGTAGAGACTGGATCAGGAGAAGCTGGGATATTTAATGTGCAGTGTGATATCACGCAAAAAAACAGCGTAGATAATATGGTTAGGACTGTGGTAGAAAAGTACGGCAAAATAGATGCACTTGTAAATAATGCAGGAGTTAACTTACCAAGGCTATTAGTGGATTTTAAAGGTGAAAAGCCAGAATATGAATTAAATGAAAAAGATTTTGATTTTATGGTTTCAGTTAATCAAAAAGGATTATTCTTATGTACTCAAGCAGTTGTAAAAGAAATGATAAAGAAAGATAAAGGAACTATAGTAAATATTTCATCTGAGGCAGGTATGGAAGGCTCTGCAGGACAAAGCTGTTATTCAGCAACAAAGGGAGCTGTAAATGGATTTACTAGATCTTGGGCAAAAGAGCTCGGGCCACATAACATTAGAGTAATTGGGGTTGCACCTGGAATTAACGAACCAACAGGGCTTACATCTCCGACATATAATGAGGCATTAGCATATACAAGAGGAGTTAAACCAGAACAATTAAGCACTGATTATAGCAAAGTAATTCCACTTGGAAGAGCAGGAAAACTTGATGATATAGGTGATCTAGTTACTTATTTAGTATCAGCTAGAGCTGCATATATCACAGGTACAACTGTTAATATATCAGGAGGGAAATCAAGAGGATAATGTTGGACAAGATATGATTCTTAGAGGAAAGGTAGATCATAAAGTGATTTTAGATTATTTAAATAAAAATGATTTAAAATGGGAAAAGAAAATGTTCGAAATTAATTATAAAAAGTTAGCAAAGAAACTGGCAAATTTCTGATAACTACAAACTAATATTAGAACAAATCAATCCCCTCTTAATTATATCAAAAACTTAAATAAAATTACTAGAAAAAGAACAGGAACCATAAAAAAAGTTCCTGTTCTTTTCACTTAAATATTTATTAGCTTAGTGAAAGATATTCATCATAAGACATTTGCTTATCAACGATAGTTCCATCAGCTTTAACATCTATAATTCTATTAGCAATTGTATCTATAAATTGATGGTCATGTGATGTAAATAATACATTGCTCTTAAAGTCTCTTAATCCATTATTAACAGCTGTAATTGATTCAAGATCTAAGTGGTTAGTAGGTTGATCTAAAACAAGTACATTAGCATTAGTTAACATCATTTTAGATAACATACATCTTACTTTTTCTCCTCCAGAAAGAACCTTAGCTTCTTTTAAAGCTTCATCTCCAGAGAATAACATTCTACCTAAGAATCCTCTTAAGTAACTTTCTGATTTTTCATCAGAGTATTGTCTAAGCCAATCTACAAGATTTAAATCTACATCGTTGAAGAAATCAGAGTTGTCTTTTGGGAAATAAGCTTTGGTAATAGTAACTCCCCATTTGAATTCTCCAGCATCAGGTTCCATTTCACCCATTATTATTTTAAATAGAGTTGTTATAGCTATTTCTTCTCCAACAAAAGCGATTTTATCCTCTTTGTTAACTATGAAGCTAACATTATCAAGAACTTTAACCCCATCAATTGTTTTTGTAATTCCTTCAGCTCTTAAAATATCATTACCAACTTCTCTTTCAGGTTTGAAACCAACAAAAGGATATCTTCTGCTAGAAGGCTGGATATCGTCTAAAGTAATTTTATCTAATAACTTTTTACGTGAAGTTGCTTGTTTTGATTTAGAAGCATTGGCACTAAATCTAGCAATAAAGTCTTGAAGATCTTTAATTTTTTCTTCTTTTTTCTTGTTCTGGTCTTTAGCCATTTGTAAAGCAAGTTGGCTTGATTCATACCAGAAATCGTAGTTACCAACATATAATTTGATTTTACCAAAGTCAACGTCAGCCATGTTTGTACACACTTTGTTTAAGAAGTGTCTATCATGGGATACGACTATAACAGTTCCTTCGAAGTTTATTAAAAACTCTTCTAACCAGTTCACAGATTTAATATCAAGATGGTTAGTAGGCTCGTCAAGGATTAGTATACCAGGGTTTCCAAACAAAGCTTGAGCCAATAATACTTTAACTTTTTCTCCACCAGATAATTCTGAAACTTGCTTATCATGAAGTTCTGTAGGAACGCCTAAACCTTGTAGTAAGGATGAAGCGTCAGATTCAGCTTCCCATCCATTAAGTTCAGCAAATTCCCCTTCAAGCTCAGAAGCTTTAATACCATCTTCATCAGTGAAATCAGGTTTTGCATATATTTCATCTTTTTCTTTCATTATTTCATATAGTCTTTCATTTCCCATTATTACTGTTTCAAGAACAGAATAATTATCATACTGGTAGTGGTCTTGTTTAAGTACAGACATTCTAATATCTTTTGGAATAGAAATTTCACCTGTATTTGGTTGAACTTCTCCAGAAAGAATCTTTAAAAATGTACTTTTACCAGCACCATTTGCCCCTATAACTCCATAACAGTTACCAGGAGTGAATTTAATATTTACATCTTCAAATAGTTTTTTGTCACCATATCTTAAGCTTACGTTAGTTACATTAATCAATATTTCTCATTCCTTTTTTTATAAATTTACACTATCCTCAATATTGTAACATAAGTTTTATTATTAGGGAAGAAATTAGTGGAGCACTACTTCAGGTAAAGCTTAGAATGAAAATGTTAAGCTTAGAAATAAATGAAACTATTAGGGAAATAGATATGAAGTGAAAGGGTTATTTGGAAATAGAAAGTTTTTAAATCCATACAATCTGTTAAAGAAAAGTGTTGATAAATTTAATTGTGAAGTATATGGTTAAAAATTTTATTAAGGATTATATATAATAAATAAATGAGTTTATAAAAAATAAAAGATTTTCAAAATATGAAAATCTATTGGTAGAGTATGTGGCGTATGCAATAATAAAGCTAGAAAGTATGATACTGGAGGGCTTTAATAATGTATAAGTTGATAGCTTTAGATATGGATGGAACAATTCTTAGAAATGACACAACGATATCAGACAGAACAAAAAATGCAGTAAGACTGGCAAAAAAATGTGGGATTAAAGTAGTTCTAGCATCTGGAAGACCTATGGAAGCCATAAATAGTTATTTAGAAGAACTAGATTTAATATCAGAGGAAGATTTCGTTTTAAGTTATAACGGTGCGATAGTACAAAATACTGGGACTAAAGAAAAAATAGTAAGTAATCTATTAACAGGAAAGGATGCACATATTTTGTACAAGCTTAGCTTAGATATGGGGGTAGATATTAACGGATTTTCTAAACATCATGGATTGGTTGCACCAAAAAATAACTTATATATTCAAATACAATGTGATGAAATAAATAAACCTTTAGTTGAAATGGACTTTTATGAAATAAAAGAAGAGGATGAAATTACAAAGATAATAATGACAGAAGATGCGGAAATCTTATCAAGAGGTATTGAGTTAATTCCTGAAAACATATATGAAGAGTATACAGTTTTAAAAAGTGATAAATCATTTTTAGAATTTTTAAATAAAGATAGTAATAAAGGCAAAGGATTAGAATATTTAGCAAATCATTTAGGTATTACAAGAGAAGAAATAATTTCAGTTGGAGATGCTGAAAATGATATGCATATGATAGAATTTGCTGGACTTGGAGTCGCAATGGGAAATGCTTCTCATGATGTTAAGAGAATAGCTGATTATATAGCTCCAACAAATGAAGAAGATGGAGTTGCACATGTAATTGAAAGATTTATATTATCAGATAAACAGTAAAAGTTAAAGGAGAAGTTTATGTACAAGTTGATAGCTATTGATATGGATGGAACTCTATTAAGAGAGGATAAAACTATATCAGATAAAACAAAAAATGCAATAAGAAAGGCTAAGGAAAAGGGTATAAAGGTAGTACTAGCGTCTGGAAGACCTATAGAGGGATTGTATCAATATCTTGAACCATTGGATTTAATATCTGAAGAGGATTATGTTTTAAGTTATAATGGTTCACTGGTGCAAAATACAAAAACAAAAGAAGTGATAATGTCACATTGTTTAAAAGCTAGAGATGGTGATATTTTATATAAGTTGAGTAAAGATATAGGGGTAAATATTCATGGATTTTCAAAAAAATATGGCATGATAACTCCTAAGATAAGCAAGTATTCAGAGATTGAAGCTTTAAGAAATAAGTTTGATTTAAAGGTGATGGATTTTAGATTAGTTGAAGATGAGGATGAATACATTAAGTTCATGATGATAGATGAACCAGATATATTAACTAAAGGAATATCTCTTATTCCAACAGAATTTTATGAGAAATATACAATATTAAGAAGTGAAGATATTTTTCTAGAGTTTTTGAACAAAGAAAGTAATAAGGGTGTGGGGATAGAGGCATTAGCTAACTATTTAGGACTTTCTAGAAATGAAGTAATTTGCGTTGGAGATGCAGAAAATGACAAGCATATGATTGAATATGCAGGGTTAGGAGTAGCGATGGGAAATGCTACAGAAGGAATAAAAGAAATAGCTAAGTATATAGCTCCAACAAATGAAGAGGATGGCGTAGCTCATGTAATAGAAAAATTTATGCTTTAATTTTAGGCTCAGAATATTATGGTGATGTTCTGAGCTATATTTATACTTGGAATAACTAGTAATATTTAGAAAAGGGTAGCAATATGAAGAAAACCTCTGCTGAATTTAAAATATGAAACATATTAAGGATTGATTTTATTGTCGCTGGACTGTACTATTTAAATAGTACACTAGTAAACCTACGATGGAGGTGTTTAAAATAGATTTTGAGCTTAATAATAAAGAACCCATATATCTTCAAATAATGAATTATATAAAGAGAAGAGTGTTATCTGGAGAATTAAAAAAAGGCGATAGATTAGAGTCTGTAAGAGAGTTAGCCAGCAAGCTTAAAGTAAATCCTAATACAATTCAAAGAGTTTATTCAGAGCTTGAAACAGAAGGAATAATATACACTCAAAGAGGACTCGGAAAATATATTACGGAAGACGTAAATATATTAAAAAAGTTAGAACAAGAAAGTGCACATGAGGTATTAGATACTTTTATAAAAAGCATGAAGGAATTAGGGTTTACCAAAACTGAGGTAATAGATTTTATTAATACTAGATATTAAGGGGGAGTAATCAGTGGAGATTTTATTAGAGGTTAAGAATGTTAAGAAATCTTTTGGTCGAAAAATTATACTTGATGGAGTTGAATTTACATTAGAAAAGGGGAAGGTATTAGGAATATTAGGTCCAAATGGTAGTGGGAAAACTACACTCCTTAATTTAATACAAAGTTTTTTGAAACCAACTGAAGGGGAAATATATATAGATGGAAAAGTAGCAGGAGTAGAGACTAAGGGTAGGGTTTCTATGCTACAAGACAAAAATATATTTAGTTGGTGGATGAAGGTCAAGGATGGAATTGAATTCTATAAAGAGTTTTTTGGAGATTTTGATGAAGAAAAGGCAAATAGCCTATTGGATAGATTTAAAATAGATAGGGCTCAAAAAATAAAGTCATTATCTAAGGGAACATATGAAAAATTTGCTATTATTCTGGCACTAAGTAGAAATGCAAAGCTTTTTATACTAGATGAGCCTTTATCTGGCATAGACCCCTTAGATAGAGAAGAGGTTACTGATATTATAATAAATAATTTAAATGAAGAATCTTCTATGATAGTAACAACACATCTTGTAGCAGAACTTGAAAGGATATTTGATGAAGTAGCGTTTGTTAAGGATCGAAAGATATTTTTAAAAGGAGATTCAGAAATTTTAAGAGAGGAAAGAAATAGTTCTCTTGAAGAAATTTATAGGGAAATTTATAAGAGGTAAGAGATATGAGAAATATATTGAAATTTGGATATAAAGAATTGAAGTTATTTTATATACTTGAGATCTTTTTATTTATAGTAGTAAGTTTGATTGGAATGTTTTATCATGGAGTAATTCCAGTGTTTAACCCACTTAGAGTAGGATTTGAATATGCTTTTAATCCAATTAGTGATTTTACAAAGTTATTATTATATATTAATTTAATAGCTGGTGTAGTAATACTACAAATGCAATTAACTAGTTCAAGAGGAAAGCTGATGTTTTTAACTAATATATCAGGAAAGAAATTTTTTCTTTCGCATATAACTGGATTTATACTAATTCAAGCTTTTTTTGGTATTATGGGAGTAATAACCATGTTTTTATCTTCACAAGTTGATACAATGATTGTTTATGTAAGAGTAGTAGATACTTTTAATATCTTTTTGTTGTTTTTAAATACGGTAGCAATTTATCTCATTATCTTGTTTGTTACAACATTTGTAAGAAGTAGAATTAGTAATTATGTTATAGCATCTGGACTCGGTGTAATAGGAAGTTTAGTAGGAGTGTTAATATTCTTATTTATTAATTATATATATCCACATAATTTTTGGCCAGCTGGAACAATGATGTTTCTTATAAATAAAATGTTCTATGTTACAATAAATATTCCAATAATTTTAATACAATGCCTCTTAGGTGTATTAGTATTCTTTAAAATATCTAAAGTACTAGAGAATAAATTGGATATAGTTTAAGATTAATATTTCACAAAATAAGGTGCGTTAGGACATTTATAGGTTTTAGCGTACTTTATTTTATTCTTCTATAAAAATGGGCTATAATTATAATATGTTTTATAGTTAAAACACTTGTTAGAAATTACTTTAGGAGTTGTAATAATGAATATAAAAAGTGCACTTTATGAAGTGTTAGATAGATGTTCAGATATAGATATTTCAAAAGCTAAAAATGTTTATAATCAAGGTTGTATATTAAGCGGAGAGTACAAACAAAATGAAGGACTTTACATAATAAAAGGCGATGTGTTATCCCAAGATCTTATTAATACTTATTATAGTTCGGTGATAATAAGTGAAAAAAATGCTGAACTTGAGCAAACTTATTGTAGTTGTGCAGATTATGAAAAGAATTCAGTAAGAAGAGTAAATTATAGATGCAAACATATAAATGCCTTGCTGCTATATCTATTAAATCAAGATCAAGAAAACATAAGGACTTCAGAAATCAATAGTTCAAAAAGAGTAGAAGACGAAGAAAAGATGCTGATGGATTTCTTTAAGATGCAGAGGCAAGGTCTATATAAGCAAAAAATAACTCTTGAAACATATGTAGAAATTGAAGGATGGTACTTTAACATACATTTTAAAATAGGCAATAATAAGTTGTATGTTGTAAAAGGGCTAAGAGAATTTCTAGAGGCATTTAGAAATAAAGGAACAGTAGAATTTGGTAAAGAATTTGTTTTCCAGGGAAATAAGCATACTTTTAGTAAGGAAGATAAGAATCTTATAAAATATTTAATTACTCAAATGGCTATGGAGGATTTTTTAAGAGGAAGCTTCTCTTTATATAATAAAAGTATAATAAAAGGTAAGGCGATGACTCTACCTATAGATAAGCTTAGGGAAACCCTATCCATTATGGGAAATCATAAGATATTTCTTAAGATAGGATTTGAAGATATAGGAGAAGTGAAAATTGTAAAAGAAAACTTACCTATTAGCTATAGTATAAGAGAAGAAGGAAATCATATATTTCTTACACAAGAAGAAGGATATATCTCATTAAATAAAACAAAGGATGTATTTTTAAATGGATCCAAGGTTTATTTGCCATCAGAAGAACAAGTAGAAGTGTATGGAAGTATATATGAGAAATTAGGGAAAGAGAAAGTTATTAATAGTAAGTTTAAAAATCAAGTATTAGGTAATTTACTTCCCATAATAGAACGCGTAACTTCAGATATAAGTTTAGACAGAAATATGAGAGAGAGTTTTATAAATGAGCCTCTTAAGGTGGATTTTTATTTAGATAGAGAAAAAGATATAACCTTAGAAGTACTCTTCAGATATGGTGAAGAAATGATAAATCCATTAGATGAGCCAGAGGATTTTGGTGATAAATTTATAACAAGGGAATTAGATAAAGAAAAAGAAATTTTAGAGGTAATAGAGAAGCTTAATTTTGCTATAGGTGCAAGGAAATTTGTGCTTAAAGGTGGGGAAGCAGCGGAGTTCTATTTTTTAAGAGATGGAGTTCAGAAGCTTATAACATTAGGAAATATATATTATTCAGATAGAGTTAAAAAAGAAAAAGTAGTAAAAGAAATTAAGATAAATGCGTTGATGAGAGAAGAAAGAGATTATTTTACTTTTCAATATGACATAGATGAGCTTTCTCCAGAGGATGCGAGAGAAATCATATACTCAATAAATAGGAATAAAAAATATCATAAGATAAAAGGAGGAGCTTTTATTGATTTGGATAACGAAGAGTTAAAAAAGCTTCATAGGTTTATTGAGAGTGTAACTTCAGGAGAGGAAATAGAAAATGAAATAAATATACCTAAAAACAAGGCATTGGTAATTGAGTCCTTAGCTAATGAAGAGAGAGCGACATTTATAAATGGCTTAGAATGCATAGATGAAATGAAGAAAAGAATTCACTCATTAGAAAACTTTAAAGTTGATGTTCCTAAAGAGTTAAGAGGAGAATTAAGGGAGTATCAAAAAATGGGGTATAGTTGGATGAAATCCTTAGACTATCTAGGCTTTGGTGGTATATTAGGAGATGAGATGGGGCTTGGAAAGACACTTCAGGCGATTACTTTTATATTGTCTAATAAAGGTAAAAAGACACTTATTGTAGCACCAACTTCTTTAGTTTATAACTGGTTAGAAGAATTTAATAAATTTGCACCATCCTTAAAGGTGGAAGTTATGGCAGGAACTCAAACTCAAAGAAATAAAACAATCAATAACTTAGATAAATTAGATGTTTTAATAACTTCATATGGAGTATTAAAAAGAGATGAAGAATTATATAAAAAAGTTTCTCTAGATTATTTAATAATTGATGAGGCACAGAATATTAAAAATTCCTCATCACAAAATGCAGAAACAGTTAAAAGCTTAAATGCAAAAAGACGGTTTGCATTAACTGGTACACCATTAGAGAATTCTTTGGTTGAGTTATGGTCAATATTTGATTTCTTAATGCCTGGATATTTATATGGCGAAAAGAAATTTAAGAGAATATTTGAAAAGCAGGAAGAGGGCATAAATAACCTATCTTTATTTATAAAGCCATTTATTTTAAGAAGGTTAAAAAGGGATGTAATACAAGAATTACCTGATAAAATAGAAAAAAATATTTTAATAGATATGGAAAGAAAACAAGAAAAAATATATAAAGCTTATGCAGATTATGCTAAGGAAAGAATTAGAGAAGAACTTAGCAAATCAGGAGTTAATATTAAAGTGTTGGCCTATCTTACAAAATTAAGGCAGTTATCCCTAGATCCTGCATTAGTTGTGGATAACTACAATGAGCAAAGCGGAAAGCTGGGGGCGTTTTTAGAAATCCTTAATCAAAGTATAGAGGAAGGACATAAGGTTCTAGTTTTTTCACAATTTACAACCATGCTAAAGAGGATAAGTGAATTGATGAAATTAAATGAAATAGAACATTTTTATTTGGATGGAGCTACAAAGGCTCAGGATAGAATTAAAATGGTTAATTCATTTAACGTGGATGAAACTAAAGTTTTTTTAATATCTCTAAAGGCAGGGGGAACTGGTCTTAACCTAACTGGAGCAGATGTGGTTATACATTTCGATCCATGGTGGAATCCTGCTGTAGAAGATCAAGCTACAGATAGAGCTCATAGATTTGGACAAAAAAATGTAGTAGAAGTAATAAAGCTTATAGCAAAAGGATCTGTAGAAGAAAAGATTATAAAATTACAAGAAAGTAAGAAAGAACTAATTAACATGGTTTTAGAAAATGGATTAGATTCTGGAGAAATATTAAAAGGATTAAAAGAAGAAGAATTATTGAAACTGTTTGGTTAGTCATTTAATATGAAGACTAAAAATGGAGTATTGAATATATATTCAATACTCCATTTTTGTGTAAATTATAGGAATAATCCTTAAGAAAACAAGAAGTATATAACAATATATTAGAAATAATATAATTTTTGACAGTTATGGGCGCTGAAGGTAAAATGAGTATAGAGATTCTATAAAGGTAGAGGGGTAAAAATGAGTAAAAGAATAATGGCTGGTATAATAGCGGGAATATTAATGCTAGGGATTGCAGGATGCTCAAATAAGAGTAAAGGTGATGATAAAACAAAGACAGAGGACACATCGGCAAAAGTAGAGAATGCAGCTGATGGACAAGGACAAAGGACATCACAGAAACAATTAGACAGACAAAATATTTCAGAAATAATAAAAACTAAAGAAGATTTATATAAATTTGGAAGAGATCATATTGATAAATTTAAACAGGTATTTGCAAAATATAATGTATCAAGTAACATGGATACAAGTGCCGAGTTTCATCCAGATAAAAGAGATGCATCTTTTGGAGAAATTGATATGGTTATGACTAATAAAATAGAAATAAATGATGGCGCACAGAATAAATATGAAAATATTAATTTCAATATGGGAACAAGTCCAGAGACTAAAAAGGGTGGATTGGAACTTGAAATATTGGTGACAGTTCCTATAGATAGAGTATTTAAATTAGAAGAATATCAGATGCTAAAAGATATGATATTAGCAATGTATGATGGAAAGTATGACTTTAAGAAGAATGACTTAGATAAATGGGTGAATGACACAATAAAAGCCGAAGAGCAAGGTCCCCTAGGGGGAAAGTACAGAACAAATGGTTTTTTCTCAGAGCATGTAGGAGTATTTTTTGATAAGGCAGGAGGAACAATGAATATAGGATATACAATATCAAAAATGGAAATTCCAGTGCAGTAGTATATAGTATTAAATTAAGGTTGTATATTAGAATTTAAGTAATATTTAATTATATAGTATTTTTAAGACTCTTCTTATATTTATAGCAATATAAGAAGATTTCTTTTATTTATTTAGTGTATAATAAAATGAGTTTTTAAAAATCTCTTATTTAAAGAGACGATAAGTGAAAGGAAATAATATATGAGTAAAATATTAGTTTTAGCAGAAAAACCTTCTGTGGGAAGAGAACTTGCCAGAGTTTTAAAATGTAGTAGAAAAGGCAATGGATTTATAGAAGGAGATAAATATATAGTAACCTGGGCATTAGGGCATTTGGTAACATTAGCAGATCCAGAAGCTTATGATGATAAATATAAGGCTTGGAAGTTAGAGGATTTACCAATGCTTCCAAAACATTTAAAACTTGTAGTTATAAAGCAAAGTGGAAAGCAATTTAATGCTGTAAAAGAACAGTTAAATAGAAAAGATGTAAGTGAGATTGTTATAGCTACAGATGCAGGAAGAGAAGGAGAACTAGTTGCTAGATGGATTATTGAAAAGGCAAGGGTAAATAAACCAACTAAGAGACTTTGGATTTCATCTCAGACAGATAAAGCTATATTAGATGGTTTTAGAAATCTTAAACCATCATCTCAATATGATAATTTATATAAGGCAGCACAGTGTAGATCGGAGGCTGACTGGGTTGTAGGGTTAAATGTAACTAGAGCACTTACTTGTAAACATAATGCGCAGCTTACAGCAGGAAGGGTTCAATCAGCAACCCTTGCAATGATAGTAAATCGTGAAGAAGAAATAAAGAATTTTAAACCAAAGGATTATTATGTAATTAATGCAAAGGCTAAGGGATTTGCATTAAGCTATAGGGACAAAAATAATAACAGCAATATCTTCGATTTAGATAGAGTAAATAAAATCCTTGCAGCAACAAAAGGTAAAGAAGCTAATGTCGTAGATGTTACTGAAAGTGCCAAGAAACAATTCGCACCAGCTCTTTATGATTTAACAGAGCTTCAAAGGGATGGAAATAGAATATATGGATATTCAGCAAAGCAAACTCTATCAATAATGCAAAGATTATATGAAAACTATAAGATATTAACTTATCCAAGAACTGATTCAAGATATATTTCTAGCGATATAGTAGCAACGCTTCCGGATAGATTAAAGGCTATATCCATAGGAAATTATAGAGCATTAGCAACAGAGATATTAAAAGGAAAGATAAATGCACATAAAGGCTTTGTTGATGATAGCAAGGTTAGTGATCACCATGCAATAATTCCAACAGAGGAAAAAGTTAATATAGGTCTTTTAAGTAGTGAAGAAAGACATATTTATGAGCTAGTAGTAAAAAGATTCTTAGCTGTAATGCTTCCACCTTATGAGTATATTCAAACAACAATAGTTTCTGATATAAATGGAGAAACTTTTGTCGCAAAAGGAAATGTTATAAAATCTAAAGGTTGGAAAAAAGTATATGATAGAGCTGATGATTTATCAGAGGATGAAGATGAGAGAGATAGCCAAGAATTACCTAGCTTAAAGAAGGGTGACAAAATAAATATTCTATCAGTAGAAAGTAAAAAACAACAAACTAAACCTCCAGCAAGATTTAATGAAGGTACATTACTATCAGCAATGGAGAAGCCACAAAAGTATGTAGCTATAGATAAGGCACATGCTAAAACCTTGGGTGAAACTGGTGGAATAGGTACTGTTGCAACTAGAGCTGATATTATAGAAAAGTTATATAATATGTTCTATATAGAGAAGAATGGTAAGGAGATAATACCAACATCAAAAGGTAAGCAGCTTATAGAACTAGTTCCTGCAGAACTAAAATCTCCATTATTAACTGCAGAATGGGAAATGGAGTTAGAGCTAATAAGTAAAGGTAAGAAAAATCCTAATGATTTTATAGATAGAATGAGAAAGTATGCAGCTGAATTAGTTCAAGATGTAAAAGGCAGCAGTGATAAATTTAGACATGACAATCTTACTGGAAAGAAGTGTCCTGAGTGTGGCAAGTACATGCTTGAAGTTAAAGGTAAGCATGGAGTTATGAATGTTTGCCAAGACAGAGAGTGTGGACATAGAGAAAATGTAAGTAAATTTACTAATGCTAGATGCCCAGAATGTCATAAGAGATTAGAACTTAGGGGACAGGGTGAAGGACAAATATATGTATGTGCAAGTGCTACTTGTAACTTTAGAGAAAAAGCATCTGTATTTAATAAGAGATTTGATAATAAAGAACATAAGAATAGTAAAAGAGATGTTCAAAATTATATGAAGAAAATGAAAAAAGAAGCAGAGGAAGTAGTTAATAATCCATTTGGAGACTTAATGGCATTGTTTAATAAGGAAAAATAAAATTCTAGAAGCCAGTAATGTGAACATACATTACTGGCTTTTATAATAATTTATGAAAAATTATATTGAATATAACAAAGGTAAATGATAATCTTTTACTTAAGGGGTTTTAATTTACCAATATAAAGAGGTGCTTAGATAATGAATCTTGAAATAGTAACACCGGGAATGAAGTTAAAAGAGTTAAGAGAAAAACTCGGGATAAAGCAGCATGAATTGGCTGGCAATCAGATTACGCGTAATCTGATTAGTATGATGGAAAATGATAAGGCGAGTATAACGGAACCAACAGCAAAAATACTTTCGGAAAATATTAATCATATTTGTAAGAATAAAAAAATTGATTTTAATGTGTTGCCGGATTTTTTCGAGGATACAGTAGAAAAACAATTGGAACTTGTTTTTCAGGAGTTTATTTTAAAGATTACAAACGAGGAAAGTGATTTCATAAAAGAAAATTATGAACAACATATCTTAAAAATGGAGGACTTGCTAATACGGTTTAATGACAAGTTCAAAAAATATTCTTTATATAAGCTGTTAGGAGATAAATATTATGAAAGTAATGATTATGAAGCAGCATATACTTACTATATAAAAGCATATGAAAATAGCTATAGCTTGCTTTCGAAAGAAGAATATTGTAGGTTGCTTTTAACATTAAGTAATTGTTGTATAAGATTAAAAAGATATGATGAAAGTATTTACAACAATAATTTAGCAATTGCTAATAAAGATAGTATATCAAAAGAATTAGCTTATAATATTATGTTTAACAACTTGTTGAGCTATAAAAATATGAACAACCGTGAAAAGGTGTTAAGTGAGCTCTCCGTGTTAGAAAAGAACTTTTCGGATGAAATAAACAAAAGTGTTAAGCGGAAATTTGAGTGCATGACTATACATGGTAATTGCCTTAGAGAGCTTAATAAATTTAATGAAGCTATAAAAAAATATAAACAATTACTAGATCTATTAGATTTAAATGCTTTGGAGTTTCAAATGGTTACGTTATGTAATTTGCTAGAAACCTATATAAATATTAATGATAGAAAAAATATAAAAATGTATTTGAATAAATCATTAGGGTTGATGAAAAGATATGAGGAGTTATCCCATAGACCTTATTCAGAGTATATATATTATGATATTGGAATAGCGGCGAGAAGGGCTGGAGATGACAATATAGCTATAAAATATCTTGATAAAGGCATAAAATATAGTAGGGTATCTAAAAATGATCAGATATTATTAAATTCTTTTGAGGAACTATTAGAAGTTTATATTAATATGGAAATAGCTGAGGAAATTGATGAATTAAAAAATCAATTTTTAGAAGTTATGTCTTTAGATTTATTGAATGTGGAATGTATATTAACATTGAAATTTATAAAATACTATAATTCAATAAAAGATTTTGATACGATAAACCAAATAACTGAATTTGTTTTAAGTTTAAAAACGAGGTGATTAATCACCTCGTTTTTTATTATAGAGAAACATGCGGTAAACAAATATTATTTACATAAAAAAATGTCGATATTTAATAAACTTGATAGAAAAGAAGGGTAAAGATTAGATTAATAAGTAAAAATGAAAAATGGTTTATTTAAAATAGTAAAGAAAATATCTTTACTATTTTTTTACAGGTTGTTATAATAAGGTAAAGAAAAAAACTTTACCAAAAATATAGATGATTTAGTAGGGAGAAATGAGTATGAAAAAAGTATTGAGAACTAGATTTTTAATTATTGGATTAATAATTATTTCATCATTGAATGTATTTAGTACATTCAGTAGTTATGAACTTAAGGAAGCTAATAATGCACAAGGATTGTCTATAGATCCATTTCCTCGTTAATTGTACCAAATAAAAAAATAAGCTCTGAGATTCAATTTTCACATTTTAGATAAGTGAAAATATAAATCTAAAAATACGCAAGGAGGAGCAACTTTGGAAGAGGGAAAAGTTATAAAAAACAATAAAAAGAATTTGATAAATATAGAACTGATAAAGGATAAAAATTACTTAAAGCAAATGCTAGGAACTGCAATATCTAGATTTGGTGACGGTATAGATACAATAGCATTTGCATGGATAGTCTACAAGTTTACTGGATCAACTGTACTAGTAGCAACGCTATTTGCATTTAATGGATTGCCTAATATTATTTTTGGAGTAGCATCAGGGGTTATATCAAACTATTATTCGAAGAAATTCATAGTTGCAATCTGTGACTTAGGTCGTGCGGTGTGTACAATTCTAATTGCATTTCTCTTTATAACTCAAAGAATTGAAGTTTGGCACTTGTATGTAATAACATTTTTAAATTCAACCTTTGAAGCATGTAGAGGGCCTGCAGCAACCACAATTATTCCATTAATTTTGAAAAATGACAATTTAGAGCAAGGGGTAGCTTTAAATGCATCAAGTAGTAAAGCTGCAGAGTTAATAGGATTAGCGGTGGCTCCTATAATTATAGCTACTTTAAACGTAGAAGCAGCAATTATTATCGATGCAATTACATTCGTACTATGTGGAATACTTATGTTTAGTCTGAATATCTCAGAAAAAATTGCTCGGGAAAAATTAACCGGAGGTTCATATAAAAGAGATTTGAAAGAAGGATTTTCATATCTCTTAAAGGATAAACTTGTATTAAATATATGTGTTTTTGGGGCACTTATAAATGCATTAATTGTACCATATAATGCACTTCAAGCTCCATTTGTAGAAAGAGTGTTATTAAAGGGTCCGGAAGCAATGTCATTTATGAATGTACCACTAATATTAGCGATGACAATTGGCGTTATATTTGTTCCCAAAGTAAAATCTAAGCTAGGTGGAAGAATGATATTTATATCTGGTGGTGTAATTTTAGGAGTAAATTACTGTCTATTAGTTCTCAATAAAATGTTAAATTCAAACATTATAGAAATAGTATTAAGCATCGAAACATTTTTAATGGGCTTAGGGATAATATTTATTAATTTCCCTATTCAAATTGCAATGTATAAGAAGGTTCAGAAAGAGTATTTAACTAGGGTGTCGGCTATTTTTAATGCAATAGTACTATCAGCAATACCAATAACATCGTGTGTTGTGGGAATGATTTCGAACTATATTGGGGTAGGGGAGATATTCATACTATTCGGGGGTTTAACAATTGTTATTTTCAGCCTACAATACTTAAATGGTCAAATAACAAAATTAAATGAAATATAAGAGGGGAAAGATATGAAAAATATTACATTAATCAATTCTTATAATGAAATGGTTAAAAAAAATAATTTTTCAAATGGATTATTTAGTCTTGCTACAATATTAAAAAGAGACGGATACAACGTACAAATAATAGATTTTGATTATCTAATTACGATAGGAAAAGTTAGAAATAGTGGTGATTTTAAAAAGGATACTACCGAAATGTTAAAGTATATTATTGAGACTAATCCTGATATAGTTGGGTTTTACACTATGTGTAGTTCTTATTACTTAACTTTGGAGATAGCAAAGGAACTCAAAAATTTTGATTGTAATATTAAGGTTATGTTAGGTGGTCCACAAGCAACCATGACTGCAGTAGAAACATTGCAAACTTACAATTGGATTGATGTAATAGGCTTAGGAGAAGGTGAAAAGACAATAACGAATATAGTAAAGACGCTATTTAGTAATAAACAATTTAGTAATGAAAATGGAATAGCATATGTAGGGATAGATGGTAAAGTTGTTGTAAATAAAATGGATTTAATTGAAAATCTTGATGAACTACCATTAATCGATTATAGCTTTCTTGAAGGAGAAATAGACAAAGCTATTTCATTAGATGTAGGTAGAGGTTGTCCGTTTAGCTGCAAATACTGCTCTACTAAAATGTTTTGGAAGAGAAGATTTAGATTAAAAAGTACAAATAGAATTATAGACGAAATGATATATCATAAGAAGATATTCGGTATAGATAATTTTATATTTCAACATGATTTATTTACTGCTAACAAGAAAATGCTAATTGAATTTTGTGATAAGGTCATTGACTTAGGGTTAAAATTCCAATGGACCTGCAGCTCAAGAGTAGATACGTTAGATGAAGAAAGTATAGCTAAAATGAAAAAAGCAGGATGCAGAAGTATTTTCTTGGGGATAGAAAGTGGTTCTGAAAAAATACAAAAAGTAATCAATAAAAACCTGAAAATAGATAAAGTATATGAGGTAGTTAGACTGCTAAAAAAATATAACATAATAGTAAGAGCTTCTTTTATGTATGGGTTTCCAGAGGAAACTCTGGAGGATATAGAGTTGACTCTTAAGTTGATTTTTGATTTAAGGATGATGCAAGTAGAAGATACACAGCTTCACTTATTTACAGTCCTACCAGGAACTGAATACTATAATCAGTTAAAAGAAAGATTAATATTTACAAATAAATTATCAGATAGTTCATTTACTAAATATATCAATACTAATATTGAAAAAAGTATTTTAAATAATACAGCAATATTCTCTCAATATTTTGATTTTAGTACTCAAACTAGGACTGAAAGTGAATATTTAGATATATATGTATACTCTATATCTAAAACACTAATGAAGTATATGAGTACAACATATAGGATGCTATATAGTATATTTGGTAGTCACTATAAGGTATTTAGAAATTTAAAAATAGCTAACATGGAGAAGTTTGAAATGCTAAGCAGAGATAAGAATCATCTAAGGATAGATCCTAATAGTGAAATAGAATGCGTTGAAAATTTAATAAATGATATAGACTATTCGGAATACAAAGATAGATTGGTACAGGTATTTGCATTTGAAAGAGATATTATAGAATTTATGTATTTTAGTAAAAAACCAAAAGTTGAAAAGAGCTATGAGTATGATGTATACGATTATAAAAAAAATACAAATAGTCTTGAAACTATTAGTTTAAATCAAATACATGTGTTGTTCACAAGGATAGATGGAAATAAAATAAATATAAAAAAAATTAGTTAAAGGAGTAGGTGTCTTGTACGAGGTATTGTCATTTTGTTTAAGTAATGGTCTAAATGTAGTTATGCATAAGATTCCCAAGACAAATATAATGTCATGCGGAATATGGATTAAGCAAGGCAGCAAGTATGAAGATGATGAGACAAATGGAATATCACATTTAATAGAACATTTAGTGGTATCATCATCAAATACTAATAATGATAAATATAGAGAAATTATGAATGAGATAACCTTTAATGGAGTTGAGTATAACGCAACAACAACAAAGGAACATACACACTACTATTTTACCGGGATAAATACCATGTTACCAACTTGTCTAGATGCACTAGCGAACATTGTGTTATATAACTCAGATATTAGTAGTGAAAAGTTTGAACTGGAAAAAAAGATAGTATTAAATGAGGCTAGCAATTTTTATTCATCATTTAATCAAATAACAGAGAGGACAAGCCAAGCTTTATGGGGGAATTTAGATGTAGGAAGAATAATAGTGGGATCATCTAAGTGCATAAATGATATCACGTTAGATAGGGTTAAAGAAGTAATTCATGAAAGTTATACTCCTGAAAACTCAACGCTAGTTATTATTGGTGATATAGATTACGATGATGTATTAGATCTAATTGAGAAAAAGTTTGGGTGTTGGGAAGATATAGAAACTAGAAAATATAGTGAGCTAATAAACTCTGAATCAAGTATTTATATAAATAGCGATAACAAAGGTATAAATACAGCCTTCTCTATAGGTTTTAGGTTGAATGATACTCATAGTGAAACAAATTCAACTGTTGATATAATTTCAACTATATTAGGCTATTCAGGTTTAGAGTCAAGAATAGTGAATGAAGTAAGAATAAAAAGAGGTTTAGCATATAGTCTTAATTCATTTACATCTATATATAGCAAAAGAGGAAATTTAGCATTTGCAGGGATATGCGGTAACTCAAACGTCGAACAAGTAATGGAATTAATATTAAATGAAATCAGAAAAGCTAAGACAGAAGGATTTACTGAAAGTGAAATTAGTAAAGCAAAAAATATACTTAAAACAAGAGCAATAATTAGTATGAATGACTTAACTAAACATATAAGATTTTTAGCAAATAATGCGATAAATAATAAAGTTTTTTCATTAGAAAATGAGATAAGAAAAATTAATAAATGTACTGATTTTATGATTAATGATGCTATGAATGATATATTTATTAATGATAACATTGGAATGGCAGCAATTGGAAGATTCAACTCAGATAAGGTTGTTGAGATATTAAAAATATAGTAAGGAGGAATAGTTATGGGAGAGGTTCAAACAATATATAATTTTGACTTAATAACTGAGTGCGATGATGTAACAGGAGAATGTGATAATACTATAAAAAATACTGAAATTATATTAGCATTATCTACTAGACCAAGTACAATTAGAGATCTATCTTACGATTTAAAAATTTCACCTCATATTATTCAACTTGCAATAAATAGAATGATAAAAAAAGAAGTAGTAAAGCTTAAGGAAAATAGAATAGTAGAGGGTAGATTGGAAAAGGTATATGAATTAACTACCAACAATATACGAGTGCACAATCAAGGAAATGATACTAATATCAATAAAAATAGAGCTAAGGTTACTGCAATGAATTTCTCTAATTTAGCCACAAGGATTATTGATAATATATCTAATAATGAAAGCAAACCAAATGATGTAAGAGCAATGTTTATAAAGGTGGCTCCTGAAAAAATAGTTGAATTTAAATCAGAATTAGAGATTCTATGCAATAAATTTGCTGCTATGGAAGAACTGGATGAGGACGAAATGTATGGATTTATTACTCTATTAGGGCCTTACTCAATAGATCAAAAATAGAAAAAGCAATTATATAATATTGAAAAATGAGATTAAGTGCATGTTATTTTCTAACTAAGTATTTTTAGCTTTTCGGAGCTTGAAATAATATGAAGCTGTATCAAATAGCCATTGATTATAGGTGTTAGGAGGTGATGAGAATAAGTACTCTTAATAGAGGGCAAATGATTAAAAGATTTGAATTTACTTAAGAGGTATAAATTATTATTGAAATTAAATATGAAAAGGGGAGAATGGGAATGAGTAATGAGAATAAAAAAGAAATAAAAATATCATTGGAGGACATAGAAGTAGTTGACGGAAAGGTGGTAATTACATCACCAGAGATCGTAGAGAAAATAGAAGGTATGAATATTACTGGAGATTCAATTGACGGAGAAGAAGGCTCAAACGTATTAGTAGTTTGGTTTTAGAAGGGGGAAATAAAAATGAGTAATGAAAACAAAAAAGAAATAAAGATAGCATTAGAAGATATAGATATAATTGATGGGAAAGTAGTAATTACATCACCAGAGATCGTAGAGAAAATAGAAGGTATGAATATTACTGGAGATTCAATTGACGGAGAAGAAGGCTCAAACGTATTAGTAGTTTGGTTTTAGAAGGGGGAAATAAAAATGAGTAATGAAAACAAAAAAGAAATAAAGATAGCATTAGAAGATATAGATATAATTGATGGGAAAGTAGTAATTACATCACCAGAGATCGTAGAGAAAATAGAAGGTATGAATATTACTGGAGATTCAATTGACGGAGAAGAAGGCTCAAACGTATTAGTAGTTTGGTTTTAGAAGGGGGAAATAAAAATGAGTAATGAAAACAAAAAAGAAATAAAGATAGCATTAGAAGATATAGATATAATTGATGGGAAAGTAGTAATTACATCACCAGAGATCGTAGAGAAAATAGAAGGTATGAATATTACTGGAGATTCAATTGACGGAGAAGAAGGCTCAAACGTATTAGTAGTTTGGTTTTAGAAGGGGGAAATAAAAATGAGTAATGAAAACAAAAAAGAAATAAAGATAGCATTAGAAGATATAGATATAATTGATGGGAAAGTAGTAATTACATCACCAGAGATTGTAGAGAAAATAGAAGGTATGAATATTACTGGAGATTCAATTGACGGAGAAGAAGGCTCAAACGTATTAGTAGTTTGGTTTTAGTATAAGAAAAATACAAGATTAAGTATTTGTACTGATAAAGATGATTTTTATATTTAATATAAGATCATCTTTTTGTATTACATAATACAAAATTTTACATACTAATTTAGTTAATGTACAATAAGGTATAGAAAATATTAAAAGATATATGGCTCAACAAGGAGTGGATTTATAGATGTATGAAAATGACTATATCATGAAAATGATAAAAGCAGCTATGCAGGTAATAAAGGCTATAGTTAAAGGGAGAGATGCTATAGAAAGTAGTATTGATGAAAATAGTAATGATATTATAATTGGAGAAGATCAACTTCTTGAAATAATGGTTAATAAATACGTAAGTGAAGGGAATATTAATGAGGCTGAAAATATTATATTTGAAGCTTTAGAGTCACGTAGATCTTCTAGGAACATAGAAACAGCACTATCCTTTTATGATGAGATTAGCAAATGGGATGAGGAAAAACTCATTAAATATAATTTTTCTAAAGAAGAGATTTTAGAGGGATTAAATATAGTAAGAAAAATGTTTGATAAATAGCAGGAACAAATAGTTCCTGCTATTTGCACTATATAAGCATAATTCCAGTTGACAGATAATAACCCGGCTAATACAATAAACTTATTATGCAAGTATATAGGCGAAAAATATCAGAATAAATTCTTTACAGCAAAGGAGAGCTTAAGTTTATGCAAACTGAAAACAATGTTGAAAAAAACCTGAAAAAGCAAATTGGGTTATTTGAAGCTATAACAATGGTAATAGGTGTAGTTATAGGATCAGGTATTTTTTTTAAAGCCTCAATAGTGTTTAGCCATGCTAAAACTCCTTTTCTAGGAATATTAGCATGGGTAGTAGGGGGGATTATTACAATAGCATCCGCACTTACAATAGCAGAAATTGCAGCAGCTATTCCTAAGACAGGTGGTGTATTTGTTTACCTAAAAGAATTATATGGAGAGAAATGGGCTTTTTTATATGGATGGGTGCAAACTCTTGTATACACGCCTAGTATAGTGGCAGCATTATCAATAGTTTTTGTAACTCAAGCAACGTATTTTATCCCAATGACAGGAACTGAGCAAAAAATATTAGCAATAGTCATCATATTATTTATCTTCTTTGTAAATATCTTATCAACAAAATTAGGAAGTAAAGTGCAAGCAGTTTCTACAATAGCCAAGCTTATACCTATATTAGTAATTATAATTTTTGGATTGATTAATGGAGGAGCTCATAGTTTTGGAGCCCCTGCAGCAAGTTCAGGTACAGTTGCAGCTACAGGTTTTGGAGCTGCTATGTTAGGAACACTTTGGGCTTATGACGGATGGGTTGGAGTAGGAAACATGGCTGGAGAGCTTAAAAATCCTAAGAGAGATTTACCTAGATCAATTATCTTAGGATTACTTGTTACAATAGTTGTGTATATTACTATTAATATTGCGATATTAAATATACTACCTTTATCAAAAATTATGGCATCTGATAAAGTTGCTTCTGATGCAGCAGTAGTCTTGTTTGGAAATTCGGGAGCTGCACTTATAGCAATAGGTATAATGATTTCGATATTTGGTGCCCTAAATGGATATTTATTAACAGGTGTTAGAATTCCTTTTGCTATGGCAAAGGACAATCTATTACCTTTTTCTAAAACAATAGGTAAGGTTCATGATAAGTTTGAAACACCATTAAACACCTTTATTTTAGAGGTAGTACTTGCCATACTTTATGTATTAAGCGGATCTTTTAATACATTAACTAATTTAGCAGTGTTTGTGGTTTGGATATTCTTTGTAATGGCAGTAGCAGGAATATTTATCTTAAGAACTAAACATAAAGATTTAGAAAGACCATATAAAGTACCTCTTTACCCAATAATTCCGATTATAGGAATAGTAGGGGGAATATATATATTAATAAATACATTATTCACTGATACAAAGAATGCAATTTTTGGAATAGTTATAACTTTAATAGGGATTCCGGTGTATATATATTTGAAGAAGAAATCATAAAAATAAGAGCTTAAATGCTCTTATTTTTGTTTGAGGAAGAAATAACATAAGTAGTATAATCTTTATAAACATAATTAAGCAGTAAGCAAAAACTTGAAAGGAGAAAAAATGGGGCAAAACAAAAAATGGGATCATTTTAATCAAGGAATAAAAGCGGGGGTACCAATAGCATTGGGGTATATTCCTATAGCAATAACTTTTGGGGCATTAGCAAAGCAAGCAGCATTACCTACCTATGACATCTTAGCTATGAGTGCTTGGATGTATACAGGGGCAGGACAATTCATGGCAGTATCAATGTTTGCTTCAGGGGTAGGAGCAATGGAGATAATAATAGCGACTGGTATGTTAACATTAAGACATATTGTAATGGAGTTAACCTTTCATAATAGATATAAAAAGTTAACATTTCCTTGGAGACTTGGCTTATCATTAGGTATTACAGATGAGAGCTTTGCAGTCATATCTATGAAAAAAGATAAGTCTCAAGAATATATGGCAGCACTTATGTTTACAGCTTATAGCTCATGGTTTTTAGGGACTTTAATAGGGTGTATATCGGCATCAATAATCCCTACTTGGCTAAGCAAAAGTATGGAAATTGGACTCTATGCACTATTTATATCACTTCTTATTCCAGCCTTATCAAAGAAATCAAAGATTGGCTTTATAACAATAACAAGCATGACTTTAAATTGGTTGATGAGTCAGTATATTAATAAAGGATGGGCAATTATTATTTCAATAATATTAGGTGCATCATTAGGAATATGGTTAATAGGAGATGAAGAGGTATGAGATATTTATTAGTAATACTTATTATGGGAGCGATAAGTCAGCTTTCAAGAATTACTCCATTATTTATAACTAGCAATTTTAAATTTTCTAAAAGAGTTAATAAGTTTCTTAGTGCAGTACCCTATGCGGCTTTGGGAGTAATGATTTTCCCGGGAATTTTATCTGTAGGGAAGTATCCAATAGTTGGACTTGCAGGAGGAGTAACTGCGGTTATTCTCACATATTTAAGGGCAAACATTATTGTAATAATTGCGGCATCAGTAGCAGTTGTTGCAGCAATTAATTCATTTGTTTAAATTAAGCAAATATAACTGAACTTTATTATTTTTATTAGGTATATTATAATTAACATATATTTTCCAGAAGTCTCACTTAAGGGGGAGTTATGTATAAATTAAATGAAAGACCAATAGAAACAACGGAAAACAGCAATGATGCTATAGAGATAAATAAATATCATAAAACTGATTTGTTGAAAGATACAGGGGATAAAAGTAAAGATTTAATAAACAAATCAAAAAGTAATAAAGGAAAGTTAGGGATTGTAGGTATAATATTAGCTATATTAGTTAAAGCAAAAGGCTTGTTACTATTAATTCTTTCAAAGTTTAAAATATTAATGTTAGTTTTTAAGCTTGGAAATTTTACAGCAACCCTATTATCAATGCTTTTCATGTTTATTATTTATGGAAGAGTTTATGGTATTGCATTTGGAATAGGTTTTGTTTTGTTATTATTTTTTCATGAAATGGGACATTTTATAATGGCAAAAAGATTAGGTGTTGATGTGTCTCTTCCGCTTTTCATTCCATTCGTAGGAGCTTTTATAAGATTAAAAGAGCAACCTAAAAATGTTGAAGAAGAAGCAAAAATAGCTATTGCAGGACCTCTTTTTGGAAGCTTAATAGCTTTTATATGCCTAGGGCTTTATTTAGTTATTAGAGATGATTTTTTATTAGCGTTAAGCTATGCAGGTTGCTTTATTAACTTGTTTAATCTTATACCTATATATCCATTGGATGGAGGAAGGGTTGCATCTGCAATATCACCATTTTTGTGGTTTTTAGGAATTCCTATAGCGATAATTGCTATATTCATAAGTTTCAATCCTATTATGCTATTGATTTTATTATTAGGCATAATTCAATTGGTTAATAGAAGGAAGAATAGTAATAATTTATATTATGACTTAGAACCTTATGAACGAGTCGTTTTTGCAATAGAATATTTCGGATTAATTTTACTTTTAGGAGTAATTATTTCATATATAAGCAAATAAGATTCAAAAAAGTGATAGAAATCAAAGAGTGATTTCTATCATTTTTACATTTTATACTATCCATCCTCTAAGTAGGAATCTATTACTACTTTCATTGCTATAGCCTTCATAATCTTTTAGTACAAAGCGTATATTTCCACGCACTAGTTCAAATCGGTTGTTTACTAAAAAGGTAATAAAATCTTTATATTTGCTATTAACTCTAAAAGTTACTCCATTAGGTGGGAGTATACCCATTAAACTATTTATGAGAGAAATAAAAATTTCATTCTTATTATCACAATTATCAACTAATCCCCACATATCTCCTAGTTGATTTTTGTTATAAGTTATAAACCCTAATACCTTATCTCCATCTTGGTAGTAGTATAGATATCCCCCATTATTTAAAGAATTTTGAATTTCACAAGTAAAATCATAGCTTTCTTTTTGGGTTAGAGCAGAGATTTTACTAATTACTTCATTAAAATCTGAAGAATTATTTTTCAGAGAGTTTACAGTTAATCCTGATTTGGATAAAGTATCAGGGGTTCTTAGTACTAATGTAGGAAGAGTTAGAGTAAAACCTTTTTTTATATACAGAGATAATGCAGAAGGATTGTCAGCGAGAGCCTCAAGCCCAATTAATTTACAATTTTTATTTTTAAGATATTCCATAGCTTTATCTAGAAGTTTTGAACCAATTCCTTTTCCATATAGATTATTAGCAACTCCTAGTGGCCCAATATATCCTGTGTCACCTAAAACTCTACAAAAAACAAATCCTAATAGGTTGTTGTTCTCTAGGGCCATGAAAGCTCCATCTTTACAATCTCTAAGCATTGATAAACCCATTTCCTTTGATCTAGGGACATCTCTATTGAAGGTTGTATAATCTAAATTTATAAAAGCATCTAAATAGTCTAAAGTTAAAATCTTAATTTCCATAAGGCACCTCCTAAAAATGTTATATAAAATAGTTTATATTAATTAATATTATATTACAAAAATATATTGACATGTCCCCTTTAATGCTTTAGAATGATAAAGTAATAAAGTGATATTTAAGGGGGACAAATATATGAAAAAGAAAATTGCAGTGGTATTAAGTTTAGCTATGTTAGCTACAACATTTATAGCTTGTGGAAAGAAGTCAGATAAGACTGATTTAGCAAAAATAAAAGATAAGGGTCAAATGGTAGTAGGATTAGACGATACATTTGTACCAATGGGATTTAAAGATGATAACGGGGACATAAATGGGTTCGACGTTGATTTAGCTAACGCAGTTGGGGAAAAACTAGGAGTAAAAGTTAAATTTCAACCTATAGATTGGTCAATGAAAGAAAGTGAACTTAATGGCGGAAAAATTGATGTGATATGGAATGGATATTCTATAACAGATGAAAGAAAAGAAAAGGTTGCTTTTTCTAAACCATATTTAGAAAATAAGCAAGTTATTATAACACTTGCAAATTCACCTATCAAAACTAAAGCAGACTTAAGCGGCAAAAATGTAGCAGCTCAAAATGGGTCAAGTGCAGTTGATGCAGTTGAGAAGGAAGCTGATTTAGTTAAAACATTTAAGGGTGGAAAACTTGTAACTTTTGAATCTAATAATGATGCATTAATGGATTTAGAAGCTGGAAGAGTAGATGCAGTTGTTGGAGATGAAATATTAATAAGATATTATACAAATCAAAGAGGGGAATCTAAATATAAAGTTTTAGACGAAAACTTTGGAACTGAAGAGTATGGTATTGGCTTTAGAAAAGATGATAAAGAATTCTTATCAGCAGTACAAAAGGCTATAGATGAATTAAAAGCTGATGGAACTTCAAAGAAGATTTCAGAAAAATGGTTTGGTAAGGATATAGTGAAATAATCCTTAAATAAGTAATACAGGAGTGAATTTAACATGAATTATGTGACAAGCTTATTACCTTCATTAATGGAAGGGCTTTTAGAAACATTAAAAATATTTGCAGTGACTTTGGCTCTTTCATTACCATTGGGAGTAATAGTTGCACTTGGGAGATTATCGAAAATAAAAATAATAAATACCCTAGCTCAAGGATATATATGGATTATGAGAGGTACTCCTCTACTTTTGCAAATAATATTTATATTCTTTGGACTACCAATTATAGGTGTAACTTTAGATAGATTCCCAGCAGCAATATTAGCCTTTGTTTTAAATTATGGAGCTTATTTTGGAGAAATATTTAGAGCAGGAATAGAGTCGATTGATAAAGGGCAATATGAGGCTTCAGAAGTTTTAGGCATGTCGAATTCACAAACATTCTTTAGAATAGTACTACCTCAGATGATTAAAAGAGTATTACCTCCAGTTTCAAATGAAGTAATTACTTTAGTTAAGGATACAGCATTAGTATATGTTGTAGGCTTGGATGAATTATTGAGATTTGCTAAAATAGCATCTAATAGGGACGCTTCGCTGATACCTTTAGTTGTAGTAGCAGTATTTTATTTATTGCTAACAGCAATTCTTACTAAGGTTTTCCAAAGCTTAGAGAAGAAATATTCTTATTATTCATAGGAGGATAAGTTATGAGTTTAATAGTAAAAGAATTAAATAAATCCTTCAAGGGAAAAAAGGTTCTTAATAATGTAAGTTTCGAAGTTAAGCAAGGAGAGATTGTTGCACTATTAGGGCAATCTGGTGCAGGAAAAACTACAGTTTTAAGATGTATAAATGGGCTTGAAAAAGCTGATGGAGGAAGTATAGAAGTAGATGGAAGCTTCTTATTTAAGAGTGAAGATAGAAAAATAGTATATTCATCTGGGGAAGAAATGAAAAATGTTAGAAGAAGCTTAGGATTAGTATTTCAAAACTTTAATTTATTTCCTCATATGTCTGTTATAGAGAATATAATAGAAGCACCTGTGAATGTGTATAAAGTTCCAAAGGAAGAAGCAAAGGGAAAAGCTAGAGACTTGCTTAAACAAGTGGGATTAGAAGATAAGGAAGATTCTTATCCATTTGAACTTTCAGGTGGACAAAAGCAAAGGGTGGCTATAGCAAGAGCTTGTGCATTAAACCCTAAAATAATGTGTTTTGATGAACCTACTTCAGCTTTAGATCCGGAGTTAACTGAAGGAATAGCAACAGCGATTGAAGGATTAGCTAAAACTGGAATGGGAGTATTAATAATTACACATGATATGGGATTTGCAAAGAGAGTTTCAGATAGAGTTCTTTTTATGGAAAATGGAGATATTATTGAAGAGGGAACTGTAGAAGAGATATTTAATAATCCTAAAAATGAACGTACTAAGAGTTTTCTTGGTAATAGCTAAATATCCTATCAACACTTTTCTTTAACAGTTATATGGTTTTAATGATTTTCAATATAGTATATAAAGAAGTGTGGTATAGATAAATAGGGTTTCAGAACTTGTCCATAAGTTCTGAAACCCTATTATTATATGTTAAAATAGATAATTTTAAATATTTACATGAGTCACTTTATATAAGATTGGTATTGCTACAGCTATAAGGAGCATGCCCATAAAAGCGGGTGCAGTATGTCCAAGGGATACATAGATTTGACCACCAATGACAGGACCGAGTATTCTTGCTAGAGATTGGATAGATTGACTTCCTCCTTGAACTCTTCCCTGTTCACTGGAATCCACAGACTTGGACACCATGCCGTTGAATGAAGGTCCGTAGATGGAGTCACCAAATCCAAATATAAACATTCCAGCTATAAGAAGAGGATAGAAGGAGAACAAAGCCGATGAGGCAATAAGTCCGTAGCCTATAACTTCCGAAATCATGCCAAGAACTGCAATTTGTACATCACTCAGTTTTTTCAAAAGTTTT
Organism: Clostridium sp. 'White wine YQ'; assembly: GCF_028728205.1. Taxonomy (NCBI): domain Bacteria; kingdom Bacillati; phylum Bacillota; class Clostridia; order Eubacteriales; family Clostridiaceae; genus Clostridium; species Clostridium sp. 'White wine YQ'. The sequence continues at coordinate 160,589 of NZ_JAQYUU010000003.1, read as the reverse complement.
GGCATTATTAAGCCTTGTGAAATGATGTCTTGCACACCCATTATTGAAAATACAAGACCAATTAGCACAGGTTTCCAATTGAAAGTATCTATTGTAAACTGTGTGAAAATAGCCTGTAAAGATCCACTAGGTATCCAAAGTAAAAATGCTGAGATAAGTAGCCTTTTTAAGCTTTTTATAGAAAGTACGCCTAAAAGTTGTGAGAATGGATTTAGTCTTACAAGGTCAATGTTTTCAAGTCTATTATTCTTGTCAAGGCTCTCAGGCATAAAAAACAATCCATAAATAACATTAAGTAAAGTTATTATTGCTCCAAAGTACATAGGTACAGAATAACCAAACTTGGCAAGTAATCCACCTAGGGTAGGGCCCATAACAGCACCAACACCTACAACCGCACTCACCCACCCAAAGTATTTAGTTCGCTGTTCTCTAGGGGTGATGTCTGCAAAGTATGCAAATATTGTACTAATGGTTCCACCTGTTACACCATCTATTATGCGACCAGCAAATAGCACCCATAGAGCTCCGCCTATACCAAAAACTAAGTACCCGATTGCTGAACCTAAAAGACATACTAAGAGCACTGGACGACGGCCGTATCTATCGCTTAAGGCTCCAAGCCCAGGAGCTGAAAAAAATACACAAACTGCATAAACAGACATTAGTAATGTAACGACAATAGCTTGATCTGCAGGATTGCTTATATAAGGTTGTACTAAGAATGGTACCACAGGGTTTATAATACTAAACCCTATTCCACAAAGAAAAACTGACATAAGACCAAAGACTAAAGCCTTTCTATCCATGATTTGCTCAGTGTTTTGTTCATTATATGATTTAAATTTAGACATTTATATTCTCCTCTCAGAATTAAAATTGTTTCCTTGTCAACAAAATCATGATATCACCATTTTGTTTCCTTGTCAACAAAATAAGTTAAATAAAAATGCAGCCCATCTCAATAGAGTTAGGCTGCTTGTATTCTTATTGTTCAAACTTATTCTGACTTAATATCTATACCTTGTTTTTTAATTTCTTCATCCAAATGATTACTATAGGTTTCCATGAATCTAAGCATACTGTCAAGCTGCTCTTCAGTTACATGTTCAAATACGACTTTATCACGCTCTTGAAACTCTCTGTGAAGTTTTTCATGGACATTATAAATCTCTTGTCCTTGTTCAGTAAGGCTGAAATAAATTTCTTTCTTATTGTCTGGTTTCTGATAGCTTTCAATAACACCCTTTTGAATGAGTTTCTTGGTCATCTTGCTTATAGCTCCCCTAGTCATATAAAAGGACTCTGCAAGTTTTGTCACGTTGGAATCTGCATTTCTTCCGATAAATTCGATACAGTGTACTTCAGAAGAATTAAAGCCCTTAAAATGGTCTTCCATCTTAAGTTTGTTAAGCCAAGTCATTTTGTTAAATAAATTCCTGAAATTAATTTTGACCTGTTCTTCTTTGTTCATGACCTGTATCCTCCCATCCGCTAGTGTAATAACAATATTATAGTAAACTTTTGTTTCTATATCAACAATACTAAAATAATTATTATGGTAAAATTTGATTTGAAAAATACAATTTCTATATTTTATAATTAATAAGAAATGGAGTGAAGATAACAAATGAATATTAAAAGCTTTTTTAAGTTAGCAGAAATACAGACAAAGGTAGCAAGTGTAGTACCTTTTTTATTAGGATCGCTTATAGCAATATATAGATATAACAGTTTTAATATAATAAACTTCATAGTAATGTTTGTTTCTTTGTTATGCATAGACATGGCAACTACTGTAATAAATAACTATATAGACTATAAAAGAGCTATTAAAAAACATGGGTATGGTTATGAAGAGCATAATGCAATTGTAAGATATAATATAAAAGAAAGTCAGGTAGTTTCTGTAATAGGAACTTTACTTGTTATAGCAATGGGATTTGGTGTGATCTTGTATTTAAGAACAAATGTAATTATTCTACTTTTAGGAGCACTTTCTTTTTTTATTGGGATAATTTATTCTTTTGGACCAATCCCAATATCAAGAACTCCCTTAGGGGAACTTCTATCAGGAATCTTTATGGGTGGGATAATACTATTTATTGCAATTTATATACATATTATAGATAAAAACATAATTAACATAGTTGTATTAGAAACAAATATCAATATAGCCTTTAATTTTAAGGAAATCATAATAATAATCTTATTATCCATACCTACCATATCTGGTATTGCAAATATTATGTTAGCTAATAATATTTGTGATAGAGAAGATGATATAGAAAATAGAAGATATACCTTACCAGTTTACGTTGGGAATAAGTTAGCTTTAAAGATTTTTAAGTGGATTTACTATATAGCATATATAGATTTATTAGTATTAATTATTATGAGAGTTGAACCTGTGCTTTCTATATTGTCATTGCTCACTTTTATTATAGTTAATAGGAATATAGGGACTTTTGAGGGGGAACATGTAAAAAGCAAAACTTTTATATTGTCAGTAAAGAATTTTCTTATAATAAATGGAGTAAGAGTATTAGTTTATGGAGTAAGTGTTTTAGCTTTTAAGTTTTAATTTTTAGAATAATAAACATGAAAAAAAGATAGCTTAATAAGCTATCTTTTTTTCATACACTCTGTTCAACTAATTTAAGATATATACATAGATGTTTTTCACGGCCCAATTTAGAGCTTCACCCTTTGAATTAAAGAAAACATCTATGGTATTTCCCTTAACACCAGAACCAGAGTCTGCAGCAGTTGCAAATCCATACCCAGGGATATATAGTTTTGTACCAAAAGGTATAACAGATGGATCTACTGCTACTGTACTATAACCCTCACTATTTCTTACAGCCAATCTCCCACTAGCTGTATAAGTGTTTCCAACTCCGTTAACTGCCCAATAGGCTGTTGTCCTACAATAAATTCTCTTGGAGAAGGACATAGGTTCTCCACCTCTAGAAACAGCTACGGCACTTTGTGTACCTTGAACAACAACTTCGTTTACTGGTTCAGCAATAACTTTATCACTAATTGCTTCTCTAGATATTTCTTTACCATCCTCATATAAAACCTTATAGGTAACTTCTTTTTTACCTTTTACTCCTGGTTGAGTGGTTTTTCTGAAGATGCTTAGCAAGTTATTATCTGACTTAACAATTGTTGTGTAATCTGTTGCTACAGTTTCAGTTATAGTTTTTGAATCTACACGTGTTATTTTTATCTTCATTCCGTCTGATAGTTCAGATGTTTTTTCTGGTTGTACTTTATCATCTTCTCTTAGAGAGATTCCTTCTGATTCAAGCATTTTAGATATGTCATCCTCAGCAGAAAGAACAGAAATATCCTTGCCATCAACTGTTACAATTAAGTTCATAGCTCTTATAACGGTTATTTTATCTGTTTTCTGAAGCTTTGAATCGAGAGCGGGCTCAACTCTATCTTTTTTTCCTAAAGTGATGCCTTCATCATCTAGGACTTTTTCAACTGTATTTTCGTAAGTAGTTATGGTTTTGCTTTCATTCCCCACAACTAAAGTAATATTCTTTTGTTTTGAATGTATTAGTACGACTAAAATTATAATTAATAGTAAAGATGCTAGTATAGCTACAGTTTTTTTGTTAATATTCATTAGAGCCTTAATCTTTAAAAGGGCCTTTTCTTTAATGCTAATGAAAATCTCCTCCTTTTGCTATGCTATATGAAAATGATAGCGGTTTTTCAGTAGCTTGTCAAATTTGACGGAAAATCAAGGCTTGACTAGAATATAATGGAATTTTTTAATTAAGAATAATTAAAGTTATAATAATTGTTATGATTATTAAGGAACTTTCAATACAATTAAGGGAAAAATATGAAATTGTAGATTAAAAAGAAAAATATGGGATAAGTGAATAAAAAGAAATAATATGAATATAATAATAGTGAACAGTGATGAAGTAAGTGCGCTTTTAATGGTTGCATAAAATCCTTCATCATGCTAAAATATAATAGCCAAGGTAAATAAAAGATTTAAATACTTATTCATCATTTCTTCTTTTAAGAACAGGATGTAGATGTGTTTAAGATCTTGATATTAAAAGGAGGAATTTGAAATGGCTGATAAGACTATTTTATGTAAGGACTGTGGAAAGGAATTCATCTTCACTGAAGGAGAACAAGAATTCTACAAAGAAAAAGGATTTGAAAATGATCCAGTAAGATGTCCAGAGTGCAGAAAAGCTAGAAAAGCTCAAAGCAACAACAATAGAAACTTCAGAAGATAGTAATTTTTAGCCCTATAAGAAGTACTCTTATAGGGCTTTTTATTGAGTGTAAACAATATATTAATAAAAATGTAGAGGATTGTTTATATTATATATATACAATCAACATAAAGAAGAAGGATGGAAAATTAATGAGTGAAATGAACTTTAAAGAACTAGGATTAAATGAAGATATATTAAAGGCTATAGATGATATGGGCTTTGAAGAACCTTCAAAGATACAAGAGAAAGTAATACCGGTTTTATTACAAGGATTTGATGTAATAGGTCAAGCGCAAACAGGTACAGGAAAGACTTTAGCATTTGGTGCTCCAGTACTTAACAATATTACCTTTGGCAATAAAAATACTAAATGTTTAGTATTAGCACCTACTAGAGAATTAGCCATTCAAGTAAATGAAGAATTAGTAAGAATAGCTAAACATACAAGAGCAAGAATATTACCTGTTTATGGTGGTCAATCAATTGATAGACAAATAAAAGCACTTAACAGAGGAATTGACATAATAGTTGGTACACCAGGTAGAGTTTTAGACTTAATGAGAAGAAATGTAATAAACCTAAGAAACATTGAGTTCTTAGTAATGGATGAAGCGGACGAAATGCTTAACATGGGATTTATTGATGATATAGAAGAGATTCTTAAAGGAACAAATCCTGAAAGACAAACACTATTATTCTCAGCTACAATGCCAGCTGAAATTAAAAAATTAGCTAAAAACTATATGAAAGATGATGCACAACATATTTCTATAATAAAAAATGAGATGACAGTTTCTACAGTTAGTCAATATTATTATGAAGTAAAACATTCTGACAGAGTAGAGTCATTATGTAGAATTCTTGATGTAGATTCTCCTACAGCAGCAATTATATTCTGTAAGACTAAAAAAGGAGTAGATGAATTAGTTTCATCTATGCAAGCAAGAGGATATAGTGTTGAAGGTATGCATGGTGATTTAACACAAAACCACAGAATGAATACTCTTAGAAAGTTTAAAGAAGGACATTTAGAATTCTTAGTAGCTACAGATGTAGCAGCAAGAGGTATTGACGTTGAGAATGTTACTCATGTTATAAACTATGATCTTCCACAAGATACAGAGTCATATGTACACAGAATAGGAAGAACAGGTAGAGCTAACAGAGAAGGTGTAGCATATACTTTAGTTACTCCAAGAGAGTATAGAGCATTAAAGCAAATAGAGAGAGCTACAAAAGGTAAAATTAAGAGAAAAGAAATACCTACAATTGATGATATATTTGAAGCAAAATATAACACAATATATACAAAGATAAAGGAAACTATTGAAGGAGAAGATTTCAGTAAGTTTATACCTTTAGCAGAACAAATAGATGCTGAATTTGATTTAGTTGATGTTGCGGCAGCATTAATGAATATGATATACAGCAAAGAGGTTTCTTATGATTCTTCTGAGAACTCTATATCAGTAAAATCAGGTGGTGGATATGAGAGACTATTTATCAACTTGGGAAGAAAAGATGGAATGAATCCGAAGAGTCTATTAGCATTCTTAAGTGAAGGTGCAAGATTTAGAAAAGAAGATATAGGAGATATTGATATCTTTGATAAATACACATTTATAGATGCATCAGAAGATGCTGTTAGACACATAATGAAAAATTCTATTGGAAAAAGAGTTAGAGGAAGAAAAGTTAACATAGAAATAGCTAATTCAAAAAAATAACATAGTAATATTTATAAGTCATGTGAGTGTGTAAAAACATCTTACATGACTTTTTTGCTATTTAGTAATCTCGCCTTGACGATTTTTTATTAAAATAATTCAAAAAAATTACTAGACTTTGTAAGAAAGTAATTTTAAAATTTAATTTAATACGTATAATATAAATAAATCAATAGATTTATAGAGAGGATGCTAAATATATGGATTATAAAGAAGGTACTATATTAAGTGGATTTAGATTAGACAGTGTTAAGGACTTAAAAGAGATAAATTCAACTGGATTAATTTTTACTCATGAGAAAACACAAGCTAAATTAATTAAACTTATGAATGATGATGATAATAAAGTTTTTGCTATTACTTTCAAAACACCTCCAGAAAATAGCACTGGAGTACCTCACATAATAGAACATTCTGTATTGTGTGGATCAGAAAAGTTTACAAGTAAGGAGCCTTTTGTAGAATTATTAAAGGGAAGTCTTAATACTTTTTTAAATGCTCTCACCTTTTCAGACAAAACAATGTATCCTGTAGCTAGTAAAAATAAAAAAGACTTTTTCAATTTAATGGATGTGTATTTAGACGCAGTTTTACATCCAAACTTATATAAAGAAAAAGAAATTTTTATGCAAGAAGGCTGGCATTATGAAATAGACGAGACAACAGATGAACTTAAAATAAATGGTGTTGTATATAACGAAATGAAGGGTGTTTACTCATCCCCTGATTCAATTATTTCTAGGGAAGCAAGTACCTCATTATATCCGGATACTACATATGGAGTGGATTCGGGTGGAGATCCAGATGTTATACCTGAGTTAACATATGATTATTTTGTGAATTTTCACAAAAAGTATTACCATCCATCAAACGGAGCAATTTTTCTATATGGAGATGGAAATACAGAGGAAGAGCTAGAATTTATACATGAAAACTATCTTAAAAATTATGATTTTGCACCGGTAGATAGTGAGATAACAGTTCAAGAACCATTTAATGAAGAGAGAAAAACAAAACTATCTTATGGAATAAGTGAACAAGAAGATGAGAGTAAAAAGACATATATTTCTCTTAATTATTCAATAGGAGATACCTTAGACAAGGAATTAGGGCTATCTTTTGAGGTTTTAGAGTACATCTTATTAACTGCAAATAATGCAATATTAAAAAATAGATTAATTGATAGCGGAGTGGCAACCGTAGTTTCTGGTAGATATGAGAGAGGAATAAAACAACCTTATTTAAATATAACTATCAAAAATACTGATCAAGAAAATGAAAGAGAAATAATATCTAAGATTGAAGAAATTCTTAAAGATATATGCAAGAATGGAATAAGTGAGAACTTCATCACTGGAGCTATTAATAGAAAAGAATTTGAAATCAGAGAAGCTAATTTTGGAGGTTATCCAAAAGGATTAATTTATGCCATAAGAATATTAGAAAGTATGTTATATGGTGGAGAAGCTTTTCTGAATCTAGAAAACTCAGAAACAATTGATGATATTAGAAAAAAAGCAGCTAATGGATATCTTGAGAAACTAATCGAAGATTATATATTAAATAACACTCATAAATCGATTATAGTAATGACTCCAGAAAAAGGATTGACTGAGAAGAAAGAAAAGGACTTAAAGGCAAAGCTTAAAAAGATAAAAGAAACATTGTCATCGGATGAACTTCAAAGGATAAAGGACGAAGCAGAAAAACTGAACAAGAGACAATTAACTCCAGATACTAAGGAGCAGCAAGATACAATTCCTAAACTAGCCATTGAAGATATACCTAAGAAAGTAGAAAACATTGAACTAAAGGAAGTAGATGTTAAGGGGCTTAAGACTTTATTTACTCCTATGTTTACTAATGAAATTTCTTACGTTAAATTGATATTCGATGGAAGAACTATAGAAAAAGAAGATGCTCAATACATGGCTTTATTATCATTCCTTTTAGGAAAGATAAATACTAAGACAAAAACTTATGAGGAATTAACCAATGATATAAATATGAGTACAGGTGGGCTATCTTATTCTACAAGAAGTTTTTATAAAAAAGGAAATATGGAGGACTTCACACCTGTATTCACTATGGCAGGTAAAGCCCTAAGTTCAAAAGTTGGTGAATTAGTTAAGTTAATGAGAGAAGTGGCTATTGAAACTTCTTTTGAAGATACAAATAGAATATTACAAATAGTTAGAGATTTAAGATCTAGATACCAAATGGCAATGGTAGCTTCAGGAAATGTAATTGGTGCTTTAAGAGCTATAGGTTATATTTCAAAGAGAGGATATTTTGAAGATCTTATAGGCGGACTTGGGTTATATAATTTTCTATGTGATATACAAAAGGCATTAGAAGAAAATCCAAAGGAAGTTAAAGAAAAACTAGAGAGTGTATCTAGAAAAATATTCAACATAAATAATTTAACTATTTCATTTACAGAAGAAGAAGGTAAGTTATCATTATTAGAGGAAAATATAGATATACTAATAGATGGGTTGAATAAAGAAGGTGTTTACCTAAAAGATTACGAGTATCCACTTAAGAAGTTAAATGAAGGATTATTAACTCAAAGTAATGTAAATTATGTTGTTCTTGGTGGAAGTTATTTAGATAAAGGATTTTCTTATTCAGGTTCTATGAGGGTACTAAACACTATACTTAACTTTGATTATCTATGGAACAAAGTTAGAGTTGAAGGCGGAGCTTATGGAGTAAGAATAAACTTAAGTAAGGATGGATTTATATATTTTAGCTCCTATAGGGATCCTAATATTGAGAAGACTTTTGACGCATATAGGAAAACTGTAGAATATTTGAAATCTTTCAATGCAACTGATGAAGATATGGTGAAATATATTATAGGAACGATAAGTAAGCTTGATATTCCATCAAATCCAGATTCTAAGGCAGATAAAGCTGTATCAGATTACTTTGCAGGAGTAACTTATGAAGAATTAAATAAAGAAAGAGAAGAAATACTAAAGACAAGTGAACAACAAATAAAAGACTATTATAAAGTTATAGAGGAAGCAATAAAAGACAATTCAATAACTGTTGTAGGAAATGAAAATCAAATAAAAGCTTCAAAAGATATATTTGATATGATAGTAAATTTATTTTAGTTAAATACTATATAAAGATAAAATCCAGTTTAATAACTGGATTTTATTAATTTTTAGATAAGAAAAAGAATCCTAATTTAAAATTAGGATTCTTTGTTATGGTTGCGGGAGCAGGACTTGAACCTACGACCTTCGGGTTATGAGCCCGACGAGCTACCAACTGCTCCATCCCGCGATATTAATAACATTAGATTTCTCTAAGCTACCTTGTAAGTATAGGTTACTTGCTTATATAAGTCAATAGTAGTTTTAAATAAAATAATTAAATTTTATAGATATAAGCAAATCTTGCCTACTAGATATAATCATTAAAGGTATATATCAGCCCTATATATGCTGTTTACATCCTAGATTATATCTTGCTAGGCATATAATTAACTTTTAAATTAATTAACAATGTTAAAGTATTTAATGAGTAAGGAATTGCAAGAAGTAGAGTTACTTCTTGCAAATATTATAGCATAAACCTTAGATTTATTCAACAAACTTTCTGAAAATTGTGTCTATTTATCTATGTCTAGCTAAGGCTTTTATACCATATACTACTGCTAAAGCTCCTATGCCCATTAATGCCATGTTTTTCATATCCATTTTACTCTTAGAACTGCAACATTCTATATGGGATTGAGTATTGTTAGTGTTGTTATTATTGCTAAATGATGACTTGAAAGTTTTAGCCTTATCTTTAATAAAATCTACAATGTTTGCCATATCACTAGAATATTTGTTTTCTAAAGTTTCTAGTAAACTTTCCTCACAACAGTAGTTAGTATTAGCATGTTTTGCTCTAGGTATTCTTTTTCTTTTTGACAAATATGTCAATTCCTTATTTAAATTTACTCCAACGTTACTATACACAAAAATCACCTCATAAAATAGTCTCTCCACTTTTTATAATGTTTATAAATATAAAATACAATTTCATAATTATTTTTTTTGGTATAAAATTTAATTAGAAAAAGAAATAGTAGATTAAGGAATGAATATATAATGATTGAAGAATTAAAAACATTTATCGCAGTAGTAGAATTAAAGAATTTTACTAAGGCAGCTAAAGAAATATCCATATCACAACCGAGTGTAAGTGTTCATATTAAAAACTTAGAAAATTATTTTAATACAACATTAATTATGAGATCTAAAGAACAAAAGAATATCATTATAACTAAAGATGGAGTCATATTATATGAGCGAGCTAAAAAGATCATAAATATAATAGAGAAAACTAAAGAAGAGTTTATAGATTCTCAAGTAAGAGTAACTGGCTTGCTTAAGATAGGAGCAAGTTTAACTATAGGTGAGTTTTTCCTTCCAAGGTTTTTGGGAGAATTTAATAAAAGGTATCCAGAATTAGCTTTAGAGATATCTATTGAAAATACATCGTCTATATGCGAAAAGGTGAGTAAGTTACAGTTGGATGTAGGATTAGTAGAGGGATTAATAACTTATAACACTAATATAAAATCAGGAATATTTGCAAAGGATAGGCTTGTGGTAGCAGTTCCTAAGAATTACTTTGAAGAAAATGGCTCATTAGAAAATGCAACTTGGATAAGCAGGGAGCCGGGTTCTGGAACTAAACAGTATTTAAATATGTTTCTTGAGAAAAATCATATTGAACCGAAGCATACAATAGTACTAGGAAGCAATTATGCAGTTAAGGAAGCTGTTAAAAATAGATTAGGAGTAACATTAATATCTTATTTAGTAGTAGAAAAGGATGCAGCAGAAGGTGAACTAGAGATTTTTGAATTAGATCAAGAGTACAATAGAGACTTTACATATATTATGCCTGAAGGAATAATATATTCTAAGGCCTTAAAGATGTTCATAAAAGAATTAAAAGAATACAAAAATGACTATATATAAATAAAAGCCTCCCTTTAAACGTATTTTTAAAGGGAGGTTAAATATTACTTTGAACTTAAATAGGTTTCAAGAGCTTTTGCCAATTGATCAGGACAAGATGTTGATTTATCTTTACAAGTCATACCTTTAAGTTTAGAAATTACATCATTAACTTCCATCCCTTCAACTAACACTCCAATTCCTTTTAAATTTCCGTTACATCCACCTACATAAGAAACGTTCTTAAGTTTATTATCTTCAATATCAAAAATGATTTCTTTAGCGCATACGCCAGAAGTAGTAAAGTTCATTTTAAATCCCCTTTTTATCTTTAAGTTATAGTATATTAGTATATATTATTTAGAAATAGCTATCATCTCTATTTCTATTTTTACATCCTTAGGTAATCTAGCTACTTGAACTGCACTTCTTGCAGGTGGGTTGTTTGGAAAATATGATGCATATACTTCGTTCATAGAAACAAAGTCATTCATGTCAGAAAGAAAGACAGTAGTCTTAAAAACATTATCCAAGCTAGTTCCGCCAGCTTCAAGTATGGCTTTACAATTTTCTAAAGATTGCTTAGTTTGTTCTTGAATAGTTTCTGGAATTTCACCTGTTTTAGGATTTAGTGGAATTTGGCCTGAAGTATATATCAATTCTCCGATTTTTACACCTTGAGAATAAGGTCCTATAGCTCCAGGAGCGCTGTTTGTAGAAATAATTTCTTTATTCATTTATATCCCTCCTTATAATTCCATAGTAATTTTATTGTAATTGTCTGAATTAAATTTTAACATAGGGGTTTTGGTTTTTCAATAAGCATTCCATATGTAGGTATGTAAGTATTATATATACATTTGAGTAATATATAATTATAAATAAATATTAAAAAGACAAAAAAATGGATATAGAAATGTAATATTATGTTTTAAAACAGAGAATTTTGATGTAAAATAATTATACGCATAAGGTAGGTGATTAAATGAAGGTAGGTATAGATGAGATTATAGAGTCCTTGGTAATTACAGTGAGTTTGAGTGAAATTGCAAATAACTCAACTATTAGAGAGCATATTGATGGAATTAAAAAAATGAACAATAAGGATGACTATATAAGCCATTCAAAGGGAACAACATTTATAGCATTAAATATTGCAAAAGAAATGCGTTTAAATGAAGAGGATTTGAAAAATCTATATATAGCAGCATATCTTCATGACTTGGGACTAACAAAGGTAGCATTTATGGAATATGATGAGGAATCGATAACTAGAGAACATTGCTTAGAAGGGGCAAGGCTCATAAGTAATATACCTAAAATTGAAAAAATAGCTGAATATGTAAAGTATCATCATGAAAATTATGATGGAACTGGCCCCTTTGGGTTAGCAGGTGAACAAATACCTTTAATGAGTCAAATATTAAAGATTAGTGATTTTATAGATTCTAATTATATAGAATGTAGCCCAGAAGATTATAAGTGGATAATAAGTATATTGACTAACGATATTGATAAATATGTATCTTCAAGTGTTGGAAAAGCTGTGATACAAGTGATTTCTAAAAAGACATTATGGAGAGGATTAAATGATCCAGATTTCATGGATAAGTGGATGGAGAGCAATAAACCAATAATTAAAGAAAGTCTTAATACTTATGAATTCTTGCAAGTTGCAGAAGTATATGCTGAAATTATAGATATAAGAAGTTCTTTTACTGCAATGCATTCGAGAGGCATATCAGAATTAGCATATACTATGGGGAAATATAAAGGCTATGATGAAAATAAAGCCATGAAATTAAAGATTGCAGGACTATTACATGATATAGGGAAATTAGCAGTTCCAATCAAATATATTAACAAAAATGGTGCGTTAACGGATATGGAATATAAAGTAGTTAAAACTCACGTTGTATATACAGATTTAGTATTAAAACCAATAACAAGTATAAATGACATAAGAGAATGGGCTATAAGCCACCATGAGAAGCTAGATGGAACAGGATACAGTAGAGAATTAAAACATAATGAATTAGGTGAAGAACAAAGACTTTTAGCTATTTGTGATATATATCAAGCATTAGCTGAGGATAGACCATATAGAAGAGGTTTGAAACGAGAAAAGTGCTTAGAGATTATAGGTAAAATGGTAGAAAACAATAAATTGTGTCCAAAAGCATTTGAAGTGTTAAAATGCGTAACTTCCAATTTATAAGAGAAAAATAAATATTTTAAAGTCTATGTCATAAGACGAAATTATTAAGTTTCGTCTTTTTGTGTATTAAAAACACTCCTTTTAGAAAATAATAACTTTAGGTTTTTTTAAGGAGGTAAATTGAAATGAATGAATCAACAAATTTCCCAACAAAATTTCCTGCTCAGCATCAAGGGATTCAACCAGGAATCGAAAAGGATATGAATCCACTGCCAATATATCAAGCTCAGGGATATAGTATAAGTAGTGGAAGGCTTAAAGACAAAGTTATGCTAATAACAGGTGGGGACAGTGGAATTGGGAGAGCTGTATCAATTGCAGCTGCAAAAGAGGGAGCTAAAGTATCAATTGTATATTTTAATGAAGAAGAAGATGCTTTGAAAACAAAAAGTGAAATTGAAGCTATTGGAGGAGAGTGCCTTTTAGTTAAGGGTGACATAACTAAAAAGGACTTTTGTACTACAGCAATTACAGAAACTATAAATAGATTTTCAAGCATAAACATATTAGTTAGTAATGCAGCAGTTCAATTCCCACAAAATAAGATAGAAGACATAAGTGAAGAACAATTAAGAAAAACATTTGAAACCAATGTATTTGGTGCATTTTTCATAATTCAAGAAGCCATTACACATATGAAAAAAGGGGATTCAATAATAATAACAACCTCAATTACTGCATATAATGGGCATGAAACATTAATTGACTACTCAAGTACAAAAGGGGCATTAACAACATTAACAAGATCATTAGCAACTAATTTATCAAGTAAAGGGATAAGAGTTAATGCAGTAGCCCCAGGACCAGTTTGGACCCCATTAATTCCATCATCTTTCGATGAAAAGAAAGTTGAAAAATTCGGCACTGACAATCCATTGGGAAGGGCAGCACAACCTATAGAACTTGCAGGTGCATACATATTTTTAGCATCTCAGGATGCATCATTTATTAATGGAGCAACAATTCATGTAAATGGTGGAGCAATGGTTGTTATTTAAATAGTAAAATAGAAAAAACTTATGAATATAGGGTTTTAAGTTCAACTAATAACTTATTCATGCCTGAAAATGTCCAGAAGCCGACATTTTCAAACAAGTATAAGTTAAGTTTCCTATAAAAAACCCTATATAAATATGTGTAATATTAAATAAGTGTGTTATAATAGAAAAAAATTTATTCGAAAGATAATATAAAAATGAAGGGGGCATCATAGCTTGAGTTGGGGGAGAAAAGTAATTAAAAATAGTAAAAGAATAGTTGTTAAAGTTGGTACATCAACACTTACATATGATAACGGGAAGATTAATTTAGGAAGGATAGATAAACTTGCAAGGGTTTTATCTGATCTAAATAATCAAGACAAAGAAATAATCCTTGTATCATCAGGAGCAATTGGGGTTGGATGCAGCAAGCTTAATTTAAAAGAAAGACCAGAATCCATAAGAGAAAAGCAAGCGATAGCAGCTGTAGGACAATGTGAGCTAATGCATATCTACAGTAAGTTATTTGGAGAATATGGTAATGTAGTTGGACAAATATTATTAACTAGAGCTGTTGTTGAAGATGAGCATATAAGAAGTAATGTAGTTAATACTTTTGAAACCTTGTTAGAAAAGGGAATTATACCTGTAGTTAATGAAAATGATACTGTATCTATTGATGAGATAAGAAACATGCTTAATTTCGGGGATAACGATAATCTTTCTGCTATAGTAGCTAAGTTAGTTAATGCAGATTTACTAATAATATTATCTGATATAGATGGATTTTATGATTCGGATCCTAGGGTTAATAAAGATTCTAAAATGCTAAAAGAAATATATGAAATAACTCCAGAACTTGAGGAGTGTGCAGGTGGAGCTGGTTCAGCCCAAGGTACTGGTGGAATGAAAACCAAGCTTGATGCAGCAAAAGTGGCGATAGATGCTGGAGTAGGTATGGTTCTTGCAAATGGAAAAGATCCAAGTATACTTATTGACATAATCCAAGGTGAGGAAATAGGAACATTATTTATTAATAAAAAGGGGGAATAGTTACATGGAAGAATTAATCTTAAAGGGAAAGGAAGCTCAAAAAGCAGCAAGGTTTTTAGCTACGGTGTCAACAAAAGCTAAGAATGAAGCTTTGGAAAAGATCGGAGAGCTCTTACTAGCAAAAAAGCAAGAGATAATTAATGAGAACGATAAAGATTTAATAGCTGCTAGAGAAAAAAATATTACAAAAGCCATGTTAGATAGACTTACTCTTATAGATGTAAGGATAGAAGATATGGCCAAAGGTGCAATTGAAGTGGCTGCTTTACCAGATCCAGTTGGAGAAGTAATTGGAATGTGGAAGAATAAAGCAGGACTTCAAATAGGAAAGCAAAGAGTTCCTCTTGGAGTTATAGGGATTATTTATGAAGCAAGACCAAATGTAACTTTAGATGCAGCAGCCCTATGTTTGAAAACAGGAAATGCAGTAATTTTACGTGGCGGAAGTGAAGCAATTAATTCTAATAAGGCCATTGTAAAAGTAATAGGAGATGCCCTAGAGTCAGTAGGATTTCCAAGGAATTGTGTTCAACTTGTTGAAGATACTAGTAGGGAAACAGCAAGAGAAATGATGAGGTTAAATGAATATATTGATGTTTTAATTCCTAGAGGTGGAGCAGGACTAATAAAATCTGTAGTAGAAAACTCAAATATTCCAGTTATACAAACAGGAGTAGGAAATTGCCATGTTTATGTTGATAGTGAAACAGATTTAGAGATGGCCAAAAATATATTGATTAATGCCAAATGTAGTAGGCCAGCAGTATGTAATGCTTGTGAAACTTTGCTAGTTCATGAGAAAGTTGCAGAAGAATTTCTTCCATTAGCATATAGTGGGCTTAAAGAATATAATGTTGAGATAAGAGCTTGTGATAGAACACTTAAGTATATCCCAAGTGCTGTAAGAGCAACTGAAGAAGATTGGGATAAAGAATTTTCAGACTACATTATAGCAATAAAAATTGTAGACTCTCTAGAAGAAGCCATTGACCATATAAATGAACATGGTACAAAGCATTCTGAGGCAATTGTTACCACTAATTATTTTAATTCTCAGAAGTTTTTGAGAGAAATAGATGCAGCTGCAGTTTATGTAAATGCGTCTACTAGATTTACAGATGGTTTTGAATTTGGTTTTGGAGCAGAGATAGGAATTAGCACTCAAAAATTACATGCTAGGGGACCAATGGGATTAAATGAATTAACCACAATAAAATATATTATATATGGTGAAGGCCAAGTGAGATAATAATAAGGACTAACTAAGAAGTAACATTAAATCTTAGTTAGTCCAGTTTTATTTTATGATATCTTTTATCCTAAAAGTTCTCGAACAATTTCTCTATCATCAAAATGTATTTTGGTATTCCCTATAATTTGATAGTCTTCATGTCCTTTCCCTGCAATTACTAGCAGGTCATCATCTTTTAAAAGACTTAAACCCCTCTCTATAGCTTTTTTTCTGTCGATAATTTTCTCATGATTAGCTTTTATAACATTCATTCCCTCTTCAATATCTTCAATTATGTCTAGGGGGTTTTCAGTTCTGGGGTTGTCAGAAGTTATTATTGTATAATCTGATAATACGCCTGCTGCCATACCCATTATTCCTCTCTTAGATTTATCTCTATCCCCTCCACATCCAAATACTACAATAATCTTACCCTTTGTTATCTGTCTTGACATCATTAAAAGTTTTTCTAAGGCATCAGGAGTATGAGCATAATCAATTATTACATTTTTATTTAAGCTATTATTTATCAATTCAAGTCTTCCAGGAACATTTTTAATAGTAGAAACTAAGTTAAGAATTTCATTAATTTCTAAACCTAGTCCATAGCATGCACCGATAGTGGCTAATGCATTGTAAACAGTAAACTTACCAGGAATATTAATAGTTATTTCTTTGCTTATTCCTTTTAAAGTTACAATAAAAGTAACAGAGTCATTATTATATCTTATTTTGCTGGCCTTTATATCAGCATCTTTATCTATGCCATAAGTTAAAATTTTACAAGTAGCCTTTTCTATTATTTCCTTAGAGAATTTGTCATCTAAATTAATAACACCTAGAGTGCACTTATGAAATAGTTTTAATTTTTCATTCTTATAGTTTTCCATAGTTCCATGAACTTCAAGATGATCTTGAGATAGATTTGTAAAAACACCAACGTTAAAGTCACAAAAGTCAACTCTATTTTTATATAGGGCAGAAGAGGTAACTTCCATAACTACATTTTTAGCTCCATAATCAATAAAATTCCTAAATAAATTTTGTAGCTCTAGTGATTCGGGGGTAGTTGGATTTATTCTTTCAATATTAATTTGTTTATTTTTGAATTCATAGCCTAATGTTCCAATTAATCCAGTTGGATTTCCATAGGCTTCAAGAACATCACCAATATAATGTATAACTGTAGTCTTACCATTTGTTCCAGTAACACCTACTAAGCCTATTTCTTTTGAAGGATCATTATAGAATAAGCTAGAAATACTTGCTAGTGCAATTTTACTATCATTTACTTTAATAAAAGTAATATCATTTATTTCAGGTGGAAAATTCTCATCAGTTATGATCGCAATTGCACCATTATTAATGGCATCAAATATAAAATCATTACCATTAACAGTATCGCCCTTGATACATACAAATAAAAAATTCTTTTGAACTTTTCTAGAGTCATAACTGATACCAGAGATTTCTATAGAATTATCTCCTTGTATTAAGACAGGAGTTATATCCTTCAATAATTCAGAAAGTTTCATTTTAATCCTCCGACAAATATAATGGTTTATATTATCATTATATACAGGTCATTAGCAATATATAGTGCATTTATTGCTTGAAACATTGCAAAAAGTGCTCTAATATAATAAGTATATAAAAAGATTATAGGAGCTATTTCTTAATGGATGGGAATGAATATAGAAATAAATCAGGATATTTAAAAAGAGATTTTGAGCTTTTTCACTTAAAAGATAGAAAAAACCAGGAATTCGAATTTCATTATCATGATTTCAATAAGATAATAATATTTTTATCAGGGAAGGTAACCTATTTAATAGAAGGAAAAGCGTACTGCTTAAAACCATGGGATATATTATTAGTAAATAATCATGATGTTCACAAACCTGTTATAGAATCTAGTGAAATATATGATAGGATAGTCATTTGGATTAATCCTAAGTTTATAGAGAATCATAACTATGAAAACTGTGACCTTTCAACATGTTTTAAATTAGCTAGTGAAAAAAGTTTTAATATTATTAGACTAGAAGAAAAATTGCGAAATGATCTAAAATTTATAATTGAGTCTCTTGAAGCATCTTTTAATTCAAAAGATTTTGGAAATAAAATCTTAAGTAATTCATTATTGATTCAGTTTATTATATATCTAAATAGAATTCATCTTGGGAATATGTATATAAGTGATGAGGAAACACTTAAGTATGATAAGCAGATAGAGAAAATACTAAAATATATAAATAATAACTTAAGTAAAGAGTTATCTATTGGGTTATTATCTCAAAAGTTTTATTTGAGTAAATATTATCTAATGCACAAGTTTAAAAAGGAAACAGGATATACGCTTCATAATTATGTAATGCAAAAAAGACTACTAATGGCACGTGATCTTATAAAACTAGGTGAACCTATTACTAGAGTATATCTACAATGTGGCTTTAATGATTATTCAAGTTTTTTTAGGGCATTTAAAAGTATGTTTAAAGTATCGCCAAAAGAGTTATTACAAAAGAAAAAAGAAACTATCTTAAGATAGTTTCTTTTTATATAAACTAAGTTATTTAGCTATTAATCTTTTAAGTTGAATTAATACAGTTGGTGCTAACGCTAAAAGTATTATTTCAAGCTCGTTTACTAAGGTTAATGGTGCAACTAAGAATAATGTTTCTAGTGCTGGTACATTTAATATTCCAAATAATAGTACCGCACCCGCAAATATTGAATACCAGATATATTTATTAGTAAATAAACCTATTTTAAATACTGATTCCGTACCTCTACAATTGAAACTATGGAATAATCTTGCTAAACATAAAGTTGAAAAGGCTAGGGTGCTTCCTAGAGCAGCTCCGCCATGATTAAAGCCTATATAATAAGCACTCATAGTAGCGATTGTAATTAAAATACCTTCACTTGCAATATATCTTAAGAATTCTGCTGAGAGTATTGATGAATTAACATTTCTAGGTTTTTCATTAAGCAAATCTCCTCTTTGCTTTTCAACACCAAGAGCGATTGCAGGTAAACTATCAGTTACTAGGTTTATAAATAATAAGTGAACTGGTGCAAAAGGAAGAGGTAGTCCCACTATTGAGGCATATAGGACTGAAAGTATTCCAGCTGCATTACCTGAGAGTAAGAATTTTATAGAATTCTTAATATTAGCATATATATTTCTACCGTTAACAACTGCTTTGACAATAGTAGCGAAGTTGTCGTCTGTTAGTATCATAGAAGCAGCATCTTTTGAAACTTCTGTACCTGTAATTCCCATTGCAATACCTATATCAGCTTGCTTTAATGCAGGAGCATCATTAACACCATCCCCTGTCATAGCTACAACCATGCCTCTTTCCTGCCATGCTTCAACTATTCTTATTTTATGCTCTGGTGTTACTCTTGCGTAAACTGAAATTTTAGGAACCAATTCTTTAAGCTCTTCTTTGGATAAATGATCAATTTCTTTACCTTCTATCGCTTCGGATATATCTTCTAAAATACCTATTTCCTTTGCAATTGCAGCAGCAGTAATTTTATGATCACCAGTAATCATAACTGGTTTTATTCCGGCTATTTTACAATCAGCAACAGCTTTAGCGGATTCTTCTCTAGGTGGATCAATCATTGCCACTAAGCCAACGAACGTATAATTACCTTCATCTTCTACTGAGATTTCAGTATCTAGCGGAATGTTTTTATAAACTAATGCTAAGACCCTAAGTCCTTTTCTAGAGAAATTTTTATTAGTTTCTTCAATAGCATCCTTATCATTTTGAGATATCTCTTTTATCCCATCTACTGTTTCAATGGATGTTATCTTGTTTATAAGCACATCAACAGCACCTTTAGTTATCATAACATGGTCTTCATCAAATTCATGTGTGGTACTCATTAGCTTTCTATCGGAATCAAATGGAATCTCACTTTTCCTTGTATGAGTATTTCTTATTTCTTCAGCAGTTTTTGAATAATCAGCTGCTAATTTTACTAGAGCAACTTCTGTAGGATCCCCTATTTCAGCATCATCTCTAATTGAAGAATCATTACATAGAACTAAAGATTTAAGGAAAAACTCATGTGTAGGATTGGACAAATTTAAGCCAGAACTAGGAATTACTTCTCCGTTTATGTATAATTCCTTAACCTTCATTTTGTTTTGAGTAAGTGTACCTGTTTTATCGGAGCAGATGATTGATACAGAACCTAAGCTTTCTACAGATTTTAGTTTCTTAACAATAGCACCTTCCTTAGCCATTTTTTGAGTTCCAAGGGCTAATACAATAGTAACTATAGAACTTAGTGCCTCTGGAATTGCAGCTACAGCTAAAGCAATGGAGAACATAACTGAATCAATAAGAGGAAGACCTCTTGAAATATTTACAAAGAAAATTATAAAACATATACCTAATATTAAAAAGGTAAGTTTTTTACCAAAATCATCTAAACTTTTTTGTAATGGAGTTTTCTTTTCCTTGGTATCCTTAAGCAGTTGAGCTATTTTACCTATTTCAGTATTCATACCTGTTCCAGTTACCAAAACAGTTCCACGGCCATAGGTTACTAGTGAGCCTGAGAATACCATATTAGTTCTTTCAGCTAAAGGAACTTCATCTTCAGTGATTAAATCACTGTGTTTATCAACATTTATGGATTCTCCAGTTAAAGAACTTTCGTTAACTTGTAAAGAATAATTGTCTATTAGCCTTCCATCAGCAGCAACAAAATCACCAGCTTCTAAAAGTACAATATCACCTGGAATTAATTCCTTTGAAGGAATTTCTATTTTGTGTCCATCTCTAATCACCTTTGAATTAGGAGCAGATAATGCCTTAAGACTCTTTAAAGAGGCTTCTGCCTTTAAGTGTTGGACAGTTCCCAATATAGCGTTCATTATAAGAACTACTAGTATTACTATGGTACTTTCTTTATTTCCAACAGCAAAGGAAATAATAGATGCTCCAAGTAGAACAAAAACTAAGAAGTCTTTAAATTGTTCTAAGAAAATCATAATAAGGCTTTTCTTTTCTCCTTCTAGCAATTCGTTAAAACCATGAATTTCTCTGATTTCATCAACTTTACTAGAATCAATGCCACTTAGTGAAGTATTAAATTCTTTAAGCAACTCTTCACTGCTTTTGTTATAATAGTTTTTCATTTCGCACAACTCCTCATTTAAATAATAAGATGAAAGGGTAAAAGTCTTATTAATTTTCTAAAAATAGTTTAACCGCAAAAAATATATTTATAAATTCTTGCTCAATTTATATAATGTTAAATTTTAATATAGTATATAAAAAAAGACTTTTAATATAATTCCTCCACTGAAGAATCATATTAAAAGTCTCGTAACCTAAAAGTTATAGGTACACAGCACCAGACTAAAAAATAGTCGACCTGTTGATGATGTGTTTGGAACTACTCCCTTTTAAACATTCGATTTTATACATTAAGAGTAGCATATATGCAATGAACTGTCAATAACTAATGGTTTATGATAGAATAAATCTAAATTTAATTAGATAAAAGAGAGGACATTATGGATAAATATACAATAATAACTGGAGCATCCTCAGGGATTGGATATGAACTTTCAAAGTTATTTGCTAAAGGTGGAAATAATTTAATACTGGTTGCTAGAAATTATGAAGCTTTATATAAAGTAAAGGAAGAAATATCTAAATTAAGTGATGTAGATATAGAAGTGCTATCAATAGATTTATCCAATGAGGATAGTGTGGAATGCATATTAGATTTTGTGAAGAAAAAAAATATATTTGTTGATAATTTAGTAAATAATGCAGGACTAGGAGATTTTGGTGAATTTTCAAAGTCAGATTATAAAAGGCAATTGGATATGATACAAGTGAATATAATGGCATTAACTAAGTTAACAAAAGTGTTTATTGAAGATATGGTACAAAGAGGAACCGGCAGTATCTTAAATGTTGCATCCACAGCAGCTTTTGCTCCAGGAAGTAATATGAGTGTATATTATGCCACAAAAGCCTTTGTTTTATCATTTACAGAGGCACTTTATGAAGAAAATACTAAGAAAGGTATAAGAGTAATGGCATTATGTCCAGGTGCAGTAAATACTGGTTTTCAGCAAAAAGCAGGAATAAAAAAATCAAAATTAGCTAAAGGAAATATTATGGCTCAAGAGGAAGTTGCAATAATTGGATACACTAAGTTTATAAAAACAAATAAGGCAATTGTTATTCCAGGTTTTAAAAATAAGTTATTAATTCAAACTATGAGAATTTTACCAAGAAGTTTAATTAGAAAAATAATAAAAAGGGTTAATAAGGGATAAAAACAAGAAAATGTGATGAAAGTTTATTATGGTTTAAAAGGAATTTATAAATAGTATACATTACTATTTATAAATTCCTTTTAGATTACATAGCTTTAAATTCAGAAAAGAAGTCTTTGCAATTAGGTTTAAATATATCGTAGCTCTTTTGATCTAGGCAAACAACAGTACATTCTTCAATAGATGGGTGCTTGCTTAGAAAATTTTTAATCTCTTCCAAGGCAATGCATGCAGCATCCTTAGGAGGAAGACAGTATACTCCAGAAACCATGAAAGGCAACCCAATAGTTTTGATGGGATGCTTATTAATGTATTCCTCAGTAGATTTCCTTAATTCGCTTAATAAGTGAGAACTGCGAACTTCTTGTAAACGAGATTGTTGCTTGTTAAACGCTTCTATGGTTTGATTTAAGTATACATCTTTGTAAGTTATGCATAGCTCTAAGGCTTTCTGATATGCTGAGCGAAGAATATCATATTCATTATGTTCTCCGCCACGCCATATAGGAGAAACCATATGAATTATCCAAAAGATATTGCTTGAAGATAAATTATATGATTTGGTTATTTTTGCAGAGCCGGTTCTACAGCCCTCTAAACTTTTACATTCTTTGAGAAGTTCATATCCAGAACCTCTGTGAATAGCACCATCAATGCCTCCACCACCTAAAAGAGAGGAGTTTGCACTATTTATTATTGCATCAAAAGGTTGCTTTGTTATGTCATCAAAAATCAATTTAAAATTTCCCATAAAATCACCTAGCTTATTTTAATATATAAACACTATTATTATATCCATCTACTCTCTAATAATATGTATAAATATGGATTTAATTTTTAAATTATTAGATTGTTCATTGATAAACAACAAAGTAATTGGTAAAATGTACATATTATATCGGATAAAGTACATAAAGGAGTGAATTTATGTTAAAGGTTGATAATTTATCAAAGATATTTAAGGAGATCAAAGCAGTAGACGAACTCTCTTTTACTGTTGAAGAAGGAGAAATAGTTGGTTTGCTAGGAGAAAATGGAGCAGGAAAGACTACAACACTAAGAATGATATCAACTATGTTAAAGCCTTCTAGCGGAACTATAAATGTTAATAATTATGATGTAATTAAAAACTCATCAGATGTTAGAAAAGAAATTGGTATACTTTTCGGAGGGGAAGTAGGTATTTATGACAGATTAACAGCAAGGGAAAATATAGAATACTTTGCTAGACTATATGGAATGACTCAAGGACAAATTGATGAAAGAATTAAAGAAATATCTAAAGATTTGGAGATGGAAGAATATATAGATAGAAAAGCTGGTAAATTTTCAAGAGGTATGAAGCAAAAAGTTTCTATTGCAAGAACTATAGTACATTCTCCAAGAGTAATGCTTTTTGATGAACCAAGTACGGGCTTGGATGTATCTGCTGCTAGAGTAATTCATGAATTTATATTGAAGTGTAAAAGTGAAAATAAGAGTATATTGCTTTCATCGCATTCAATGAAAGAAGTAGAAAAACTATGTGATAGAGTAATTATAATTCATAAAGGTAGACTTATAGAGCAAGGAACAGTTGAGCATTTAAAAGAAAAATATAATAATAATGATTTAGAAGAGGTATTTGTTAGCTTAGTTGGAGGTAAGAATAATGAGTAATTTTTTAGTAGTGTTAAAAAAAGAACTTTTAGATTTATTTAGAGATAAAAAGACTCTTGTTTTTACCATACTATTACCAGTAATTATGTATCCAGTTATGTTCAAGATAATAGATACAACTATGAAGAATAATCAAAATTCTGTTTCTAAGAATATTACTGTAGCCTATAAAGGTGATACGGAATCTTCAGTATATAAAATTTTGAAAGGAAGCAGTACTATTACAATAGATAATGAAGGTAATATGGAAGAAAAGCTTGATAAGGGAAAGATATCTTTAATTATTGATGTTCCAAAGGATTTTGATAGTAAGGTTACAAGTGAAGGTCAAACAAATTTGAAAATCATATATGATGAAAATTCAAATAAATCTTCTATGGCAGCGGCAGTACTAAGAGAGATGCTTGATAGCTATAGTAAGAGCATTGTAGATAGCAGACTTCAAGCTAAAGGAATTAGTACACAAGTATTAACTCCGTTTGAAGTTAAACAAGAAACTTTGGGGAATAAGAATGATAATCCTATGGGAGTTGCAATATTAAACATGCTTCCAACAATATTAATAATATTTATGATTAGTCCTACTATAGGAATAGCATCGGATTTAGTTGCAGGAGAAAAAGAAAGAGGAACTTTTGAACCACTTTTATCCACGGCAGTAGGAAGGACATCCATATTTTGGGGCAAGCTTGGAGCCATTGCATCAATAGCTTTTATTACTTTAATTACAAGCGTTGCAGCAATGCTTAGTTCCATGATGTATATATTCTCTACAGGAAGTAGTTTGTCGATACCATTAGGAGCTTTTGGGGTAATAGCAGTTATATCAGTTTTTGTATTAGTTGCACTAAGTTCGTTAGAAATTGCTATAAGTATATTTGCACGTTCAGTTAAGGAAGCAAACACTTACTTAAGCGGACTATTAATTCCAGTTATGATATTAACCTACATTCCATTTATGATGGATGCAAAAAGTATAGGAATCCTATTCTTTAACATTCCTATTGTAAATGCAGTAGTAGTGATGAAAGAGGCTATTACAGGAATATTTAATCCTGTTCATTTAGGAATAGTCTTAGGATGGCATATATTATATGTGATTATTTCAGTTATTTTCGCAAGATATATGTTCTCTAGAGAAGAGGTTGTATTTAGAAGTTAATAGAATCATGTTATTTAAAAGCCAGAGGAGACTCTGGCTTTTTGATTTTTATGAACATAAGCTTAAATTTTTATTCCCGGGAAATAATTATAGATTTATTAATCAAAAATCAACAATAGTACAAAAAAATGTGGGAAATATGTAAAATTTTTTTAAAATTATAAAACCTTTTGCATACTTACTGTGTCTAATAAGTGTAGAGTAAAATAAGTCCTCTACTTAAAGTTTACCTAAGGGAGAAAAATGATGGATTTGGAGAAAAAGATTGCTCAAGCAGTTAAAGGAGACGAAGAAGCCTTTAACTATATAATAAAACTGAAAAATGAGGATTTATATAGGACTGCTTATGCCTTTGTGAAGAATAAAGATGATGCACTAGATATATTGCAGGAAACTGTTTATAAGGCCTATATTTCTATAGAAAAGTTAAGAAAGCCTCAATATTTTAATACATGGCTTACAAGAATATTAATAAACAATTGTAAGAATTTTATTAGAAATAAAGAAAAAATCATTTATCTAGAGGACAACAAAAACTGCAATGAAGATATCACTAAGATCAATATAGACGAGCGGTTAGATCTTTTTTATGCCATTGATAAGTTGGAAGAGAAACATAGAATGGTGATTATATTAAAATATTTTCAAGACTTAACAATAAATCAAATTGCAGAGAGCTTAGGTTATCCTATAGGAACTGTTAAGACCTACTTAAATAAGGGGTTAAGTCAATTAAGGATATATGTGGGAAAGGAGATTATCTAACATGAATGATATAGAGAATTTGAAAAATTCAATTACTATTCCTAAAGAAATTGATTTGGCTATTGAGCAAGGAATAGAAAGAGGGAAAAGAGAAAAATTAAAAAATACTAAACCGAAACATAATAAACTTATTATAAAGATAGCTGGACTGGCATTGGTATTTACTACTGCTGTATTTATTGCTAAACCAGATTTAGTTAAGGCTATATCTAATCCAGGTCTTATATTTAAAATGCTTTCTGAAAAAAGAAATTATGGAGAACCTATGCCGAAGTTTGAAAACTTTACAACTTCATTAAATAAGTCTATCGAGAAAGAAGGAATAAAGCTAACCATAAATGAAATTGCAATAGATGATAGCATGATTGCCATCTCATCTACAGTGGAAGGAAAGGGAGTAAAAGATAAGACTTTTGACATAGGCGGAATAAAGCTAAATGGTATGTATCCTCAATCCTATGGAAGTGATAGTGAAATAATTAGTGATGATAAGATAATTGTAGCAACATATTCTAATATAGCAGAGATGAACCTACCTGATGAAGTCCAGGTTGAAATATCTTCAGGAATCATAGCAAATGTTGCGGGACCTTGGAATTTTAAGTTTACAGTTTCTAAAAAGGAAAGTAAGAAAAATTCTAAGACTATACAAATTAATAAAACAATAGATTTACCAGAAAGTACATTGAATATTAAAAATTTAATTATAAGTCCTTTTGGAAATACCATAAATATAGAGGGAATTAATAAAACAAAAGATGTTCAGTATAAAAAAAATAATGAGATTTTAATGTTGTCTGAAGTTAGAAAATATATAGTTTTAGATGATAAGGGCAATCCTCTTATGACAAAAGAAGAAGGAGGAGGCTCAAATGATAAAGGATATGAAGAAAAGCTCGGTATCTTGGGGGATATATCAAATTTAAAAAGTATAACTATCATACCTATAGTAGAAGAAAAAGGGATAATTAATAAGAAGATAGATGGTAGAGATATATCAATTCTTCAATGTACTATTAACAGTGATGATTTTAAGAATATACCACAAGAAAATATAGTTAAGAAGAGAAATGTAACTGAAAAGGAAAAGAAAGATGGCTATGCCTATAATGAAGTAATTAATTCTTATAATATGGATAAGAGCAAATCTTTTGTGCCTATTGATAAACTTATAAATCAAAAAATAATGGTTAATGAAACTACCAATGTGGAAATTAAAAATATAGAAGCTAATGATAAGGGTACAAAGATAACCTTTAAAATTAATGGGGATTATAATTATTTTAATATAAATCTAGCTTATATTATTGATGAGAATTTTAATACTACATCCAGAGCAGAAGATGGGACAATTGGTAAAATAGAAGATGTTAATAATAAAATTATAAGTATAGTATTACCACCAATAGATGAAAATAAAAAATATAAGATTGCTTTACCTTTAGCTAAAAATCCGGTAATAGAGGAAAAATATAAAATCAATGTTAATTTGAAATAAAAATAACATAAAAAACTCTAAACATATTAAAATGTTTGGAGTTTTTTTGGTAAATAATATAATTTGATATATAATAATATTAAATTGAAAAATATGATTGTTCTTACGTGTAATCATATTTAGCAAAGGAGAAAATATGAGGCTAGAGAGAGAATTTTTTGCTAGAGAAACAGTTCAAGTATCTGAAGAGCTCTTGGGAAAAGTATTAGTAAGGGAAATTGATGGCCAAATATTAAAAGGAAAGATTGTTGAGACCGAAGCTTATGTTGGACCAATAGATAAAGCGTCTCATGCATATGGGTTCAAAAAAACAGCTAGAGTTGAACCTTTGTATGGGAAACCAGGAATATCCTATGTTTTTAGCATTTATGGTATGTATGTGTGCTTTAACATAATTACATTTAAAGAAGGTTCTCCAGAAGGAGTTCTTATAAGAGCATTAGAACCTGTTCAAGGAATAGAATTTATGTCATTAAATAGGTTTAAGAAAGAATATAAGGAATTAGAGACTAGAAAAATAAAAGAGTTAACTAATGGACCTTCAAAATTATGTATAGCAATGAATATAACTAAGAAAGAACACAATTTTATAGATCTAATAACATCATCTGAATTATATGTAGAAGATGGAGAAGCTATTGATAAAAGGGATATTGTAGAAACAACAAGAATAGGTATAGACTATGCGGAGGAAGCAAGATATTTTCCTTGGAGGTTCTATATAAAGGAAAATGAATTTGTATCAAAGAAATAGGATTTAGGATTTGAGGGGTATTATTAATGTTTAAACTAATAAAGGCTAATGGACTAACTAAAGAGGAATTGCAAGCTATTAAAGAATTAGAGGAAGAATGTAATTCTTATGAGGAATTAAATATGAAACTTAATTGGGATATGCTTGAAAGTAGAGCCAAAAATCAAGTTAATGATTTTCTATATTATGAGGATGATAAATTAATAGGATTTTTAGGGATGTATGGGTTTGGTTCAAATCCCAAAGAAATTGAAGCTACAGGAATGGTTCACCCTAGCTATAGACGAAAGGGTATATTTAAAGAGCTTATGTTCGAGGGGAAAGAGCATTGTAAGAAAGGTAATACTGAAAGAATTCTTTTAATTACAGAAAGAAGAGTTGATTCTGGAATTGGTTTTGTGGAAGCAATAGGTTCAAAATATTCTTTTTCTGAATATAGAATGAGGCTCAATGAATCCAAGATACCTAGCTTTGAAAGTAGGGGAGTTTCACTTAAAAAAGCAGACATAAAGCATAAAAAAGAATTACTAGAGTTAGATAGAGAATTCTTTGGGTTACCAGAAATAGAGGAGGAAGAGGGTACTAGAGAGGATAATGAACATAGGACTACTTATATTGCTGAACTTGAAGGTAAGGTTATCGGAAAGATAGGGGTAACTATGGATGGGGAAGATGGATATATATTTGGGTTTGGAATAAAGCATGAGTATAGAAGAAAAGGCTATGGAAGAATAGTATTGAGTTTGATTCTTGAAAAATTACTGAAAAATAATGTAAATAGTATAATACTTGAAGTTGCATCGGAAAATGATAAGGCTTTAGGATTATATAAATCATGTGGTTTTAAGGAAAGTACAATTTATGATTATTATAAACTAGATGTTTAACATAAAAAGAATTGGAAGGATGTGAACATTTAGTGAGGCTAAGAGAACATGGAGCTCTTCATCACTAAAGAATAAATATGTTTAGAATTAAGTTGCCAGGAAGTAGAAAAATTAAAGTAGCATTATTAAGTGTATTAGTAATAATTATTATAGGAGTTTTAGTAAAGCAAAGTATTGATAATAAAAAGGAATTAGATAGGCAAAATAAAGTGCAGGAGCAGCTAAAGGAAAAGGAAGCTAGCGAAATTAAAGAAAATAATGACCGAGGTGCAAAAGCTAAGTTAGATGCGGAAAATAAGCAAAAGAGTTTGGATGAAAAAGCAGAAAAAGCAAGAGATGTGCTTTATACAAAAGACTATGAAAGTGCAATCTCTTTATGCAATGAGATTTTAAATGAGGATAATAGCAATTATAAAGCATATTCAGTAAGAGGCATTTCAAAAGCTTATACGAGGGATTATAGTGGAGCGATGCAAGATATAGACAAGTCGTTACAAATAAAACCTGATTATGGATATGCTATGTTTAATAAAGGCTTGTTGTATGAGTTGCAAGGAGAATTTACAGATGCGTTGGAATGGTATAACAAAGATTTGGAAGTAGAAAATTATGTTTGGAGTTACTATGGAATAGCAAGTATATATGGTAGAAAAGGGGACGTTGATAATACAGTAAACTACTTATCTAAAGCAATAGAATTAGATTCGGCAGTAAAAGAAACTGCGAACGAAGAACATGATTTTGATCCTGTAAGAGATTCTGAAAAGTTCAGCAATCTAATAAAATAAAGCAATAAAAGTTAGTTAGTGAAATTAAAAATGAGGAGGGGTATTGTGCTGAAATGGGTAAAAGGATTTGGTGGCTTTTTTTTACTTATACTGATTATGGTTTTAGTCGCATTTAGTATTAATAAGCACAGCTTCCAAAAAGATATTTTTACTAGTGATAATATTTATAAAAATACAGATGAGCTTTCAAAGATAGATACTAATGATGGACAAGTAAAATACTTGGAAAAATACTTCAAAGATATAGGGCTTGAGCCCGCAGGAGAAAATGGGACATACTATCAAAATTTTAAAACCATGGTGCCTATATATAATTCATCTCCAGAACTAAGTTTAAGAGATAGAGATAATAAAGTAATTAAAAGCTTTAAGTATGGAGAGGACTTTAGAGAAACACTAACAGGTTCTGGGGGAGTAGGAAATGTTAATAGTAAATTATATCTGCTTCAAGGAGATATAGAATCAATTCCAAAAGAAATATTACAAAATTACATTATTCTATCTTCTGTACCATTAAGCGATAGTAAGTTAGAATATGTTGCTCAAAGTGGTGGAAAAGCTGTAATTTTTCCTGGAAATGGGATAGGTCAAAAAAATTCTTTTGATATGCAGAAAAAGAATGGAAAATCAATACTAATATATACTGTTACTCAAAATGTATTTCAAGATTTAAGTAATTCAGTGGGAATGAACCTAAATGGATATTTAAATGTTGATGTAAGTTTTAAAATGCAAGATACTCCAAATGTTCTTGGGATGATTCAAGGAAGTGATAAAACTGCTGGATATTTAATTGTTTCATCACATATAGATGAGGATGCATCAGGAATTGCTATGCTTATGGAACAAGCTAGAACATTAAAAATGCAAAAGTATAGTCCAAAGAAAACTATAATTTTTGCTGTATGGAATAGCTTTAATCAAGGGATGAAGGGTTCGAAGTATTATGTGAATAATCCACTCTTCCCACTAGAGAAAACGCAAGTGTTGGTATTCAATAGCGTGGGGGAAAGATCTGATATTAATCTTATAATGTCAACAGACGGTTCTGTAGCACAAACTATAATGAATAAACTAGCAGCCTATTGTCCAGCAAGTGGTATTGCTCCTATGATGAATAGCAATATTTATGGTACTGATGGGGAAGAATTTTTCCTAAATGATATTCCAGCCATAGTATTAAGTGGTGACAAGGCAGGGAATGCAAATTTTGATATTAATAAAGTAAGTAGTAGTACAATTAATGGATTTGGGGATG
The DNA here is from genome assembly GCF_028728205.1 of Clostridium sp. 'White wine YQ'. Taxonomy (NCBI): domain Bacteria; kingdom Bacillati; phylum Bacillota; class Clostridia; order Eubacteriales; family Clostridiaceae; genus Clostridium; species Clostridium sp. 'White wine YQ'. The sequence continues at coordinate 129,049 of NZ_JAQYUU010000003.1, read as the reverse complement.
TACTTTTAAGTTATATTCAAAGGGAAGTTTATGGAGATTGGTATCATGGGCTTTTTAATGGAACTGAACAAGCCTTCATTCTTATAATAATAGCGGCTGCAATAGTTATAAGTGTATTGAAGAAGGTATATAGATTAAAGCCTAGAAATAAATCTTTTGAACAAGTACTGGAAACTATATATTATTCAAGTGCTTTTTCAATAATAGATAAGGTTATACAAATACTTATTGTAATAAGTGTAGCAACGTTCTTTATATCATTTTTAGCTTATACTCCAAAAAGCTTTGATATTGTTTCCTATGGTGGCGAACATATATCGAATTATCCAATTTACAATATAGCACATAATGCTATTTTGTTTATAAGAGAATTTCTCACACAGGGGTTTGGTAAAACCTTAAGTGGATTTAGTATAACTTATATTATTAGCTTTTCAATTATAAAAAGTTTGGGTTTAATATTGAGCTCATTAATACTAGCATTTTTCATTGGAACATTAATAGGAACCTTGAGTAGTTTTAAAAATAAAAATAGTGGAAATGCAGGTTTCTTATTGCCTGTTGCTGTACTTTCTTTGCCGGATGTATTTGTGGCAGTATGTATACAGCTTGGATTTATTTATTTAAGAAAGAATAATATAATTTCAACTGAAAATAGCAGCATTACACAGTTCTTACTTCCACTACTTTGCCTTGCAATTATTCCAACTGCGTATATTTCAAGAGTGGCACAGGTAGCTGTAAAAGAAGAAATAAACAAAGATTATATAGTGGCGGCAAAAGCAAAAGGATTATCAACTTTTAGCATATTAAAAGATCATCTTCTAATAAGCGTAGTCATTAAAATAATTGAAACTTTACCATCGGTGTTAACTATAATAATGTCAAATGTTATTGTAGTAGAATATTTATTTGGGTATACAGGTATTGTATATCAGTTATTTAGTTATTTTAAGGATGGCGACATTTGGACATGTATATGTTTGGTTATTGGTATAGGAATAGTTTACTTCATTTTAAATATGATATTTAAAATTCTTTCTATAATAGTTAATCCATTTAAAAGAGGTAATATATTAGGAGGAAACCAAAATGAAAAAGCTTAACTTACCTCTAATAATCGGAGGAATAATAATAGCAGTTATCTTAATTCTTGTTGCTTTTCCAGAAAAGGTTACCCATTATAATCCATATGCGATAGAGGGAATTAAAACAACAGCTCAGAAAAGTGGTGCATCAATATCGATTCAAGGGGCGCCATTCTCGCCATCAAAGGAAAATATACTAGGGACAGATCAATTGGGAAGAGATGAATTAAGCTTACTAGTTTACGGAACTAGACTTACTTTGGAAATAGGAATTTTAGTTGTATTGGGTAGATTCCTAATTGCGATTCCCTTGGGTATAGCAGCAGGATTTGGGAATAATCTATGTAAATCTATAATAAGTTTGTTTAATTTAGTATTTAGTGCAATTCCAGCATTAATTATAAGTATTCTTGTTTTAGGAATAAGCTTTTTCTTAGGTTTATTCAAGGAACAATCTATATTAGCCTTTGTGATTGTGCTTACTATAGTGGGCTTTGGTAAGGTAGCAGGACTGGTAAGAGAGAGAGTTGAAAACATATTATCCAAGCCTTTTATTACAGGAGAAAGAGCAATAGGGAAAAGTAATATATTAATTGCAGTTAAAAATGTATTACCACATCTTTCACCAGAGCTTATAGTGCTTATATTTATGGAGATGGCATTAGCTCTTTCTATGATTATGGAATTGGGCCTTTTTGGAGCTTATGTAGGGAATATAAGAATTTTATTAGATGGAGGAAAGACCTTAAACATAAGCGTGGAGCCAGAGTGGGCAAGTATGATATCATCATCAATTGCATATATAAGTGCAGCTCCTTGGATGGTGTTTTCTCCTGCAGTAGCATTTTTTATTAGTATATTTAGTTTTAACTTATTTGGAGAAGGCTTAAGAGAAATGTTTTCTAGAAAGAAGCTAGGGTCTTCAGTTATATTAAAAGATAAAAAGAAGAAATTTAAAAAGGCAGCAGGGGTAGTAATTGCGGGAATACTTTTGTTATTTATATCAAATATAGGTATTGGATATTATAAGGATCAAGCAACTAAAAAACAAGCAGCAAAGATAATGAGTTGGGAATTTAAGAATCAAGTATTAATAGGTAGCGAAGAGGCAAAATATACTGCTGATAATCTAAAAGAGTCCTTAAAAGAAGCTGGGTTTCAGCCAATTGGACAAGATTATATTCAAACCTATGATGTAGATAAGTTAAATTCTGCTAAAGAGTATTCTTTCACAATAAAAAATGGAGAAGAATCAAATAAGTTGGTCTTTGGCAAAGACTTTGCGCTATTAGATTATAAGGATTATTCATTAAAAGGGCAAATATTTAAGGGTGATTCAGTGGATATGTTTAATCTAAAGGACTATGGGATATTTGATAATAAACTAGTGCTATTTGACGAACAAACCTATTCTAGAGAAGCTATTAAAGAATTTTCAAATAATATAAAAGAAAAATCAAAAGCATTAGGAGTTATAGATGTATTAAATACTAATGATACCTTGCCTTCTGCTATGAGTAGCAAGATAACAGGCGACTCTTTAATATATATAACAAAGGAAGCTTCTAAGTCTTTGGAGAACGATACTGAAATAGAGATTAATCTTAAAGCATGTACCTTAACAGGTAATGGAAGAAATGTAATAGGAGTCTTGCCAGGAAAAAATCCTAATTTATCAAATGAATATATAATGATAAGTATGGGGTACAATTATTTTTCTGATGATAGAAAGAATATCATGGAAAAAATGAAAATGCTTATTGAGACGGCAAAAAAATTGTACCAGGACAATAATAATCAAGGAAGAAGTATAATAATTGCATTTTGGGATGGTAATCTAACAGAGGAGTATTCAGGAGTGAAGAAATATGTAGACAATCCTCTTGTTTTACTGAATAAAACTGTTTTAAATATTGATCTAACTAATATGAATGTTAATGGAAATACTGTGGTTATTAATTCACAACAAATTTCTGTAACAAAGTATTTTTCTTGGGCATTTAATCATGAATTTGAATCAAAGATAAAGAAAAATAATATGATAGTTGAATCTAATATAAGTAAGAAAAAAGTTAGTGAAATAATAGAAAAAGGTCCTAATTCTAAAGAAGTTATGTATTATAAAGGGGCTGTACCAACAATATTGCTGTTAAATAAAGAAAATAATAATGAGATAGGAAAAGATACAATTGAAAAGAATTTCGTAAAGACCTTAGTATCTTCTATTTCAAATATAAATTATTAGTTTGGATGTGAGTCGATGAATAATAATACAATTCTTAATATTAGTGGACTAATGCTCTCTTTTAAAGCTAATAATGGATTCGTTCAAGTAATTAGAGGAGTGGATATTCAGCTTAACAAAGGAGAGATTCTAGGTATACTAGGTGAATCGGGAAGTGGTAAGACAGTAACTGCATCTTCAGTACTTAGATTAACGCAAGATTCTGATTTTCGAATAGATGGAGGAAGTATTATTTTTGATAATACTGAACTCATTAAACTAAGTGAAAAAGATATGCGTAAAATACGTGGGAAAAGAATATCCTATATATTTCAAGATGCTAGCGTAGCACTGAACCCATATAAAAGGGTGGGCAAGCAACTTAGGGAAGTTTTAAAGGTTCATGGGGAGAACAATGACAAAAATAAAATAATAACGGCAATGAAAAAGGTTGGAATTGACAATGCTGAGGTTGTTTATAATATGTTTCCCTGGCAGTTAAGTGGGGGACTTTGTCAAAGAGTGCTTATTACAATGAGTACCCTTTGCTCCCCAGAGATAATAATTGCAGATGAACCAACAGCCGCAATAGATGCTTCATTACAAAAAAAGGTGTTAGACCTTTTAAAAGATATAAATATAAAGGATGAATCGTCAATAATTATAATTACTCATGATTTTGATGTAGTTAGATATATATGTAATAGGGTAGTTGTAATGTATGGTGGATTAGTTATGGAGGAAGGTACAACCAAGGACATACTTACCAATCCCCTTCATCCATATACTAAAGAACTAATAAATTGTGTAGAATCCTTAGATAATAATGATAAAGAATTATATTCTCTTACGGGGAAAACGCCTATTCCCGATGAATTTAAAAATCAATGTCCATTTTATGAAAGATGCAAGTATAAAAATTCTAAGTGCCTAGAAGGAATACCAAAGGTGAGAAATATAGATGACAGAAAGGTAAGATGTATTTTAAACGATACAGGTGATATTTTTGAATAGAGAAAGTAGAGATTTAATAACAATCAAAAACCTGTCAAAACACTATATTGTAAAGAAAAATATTTTTGCTAAGAAGAATCTCATTAAAGCAGTAAATGATGTGAGTTTTGAAATTAAAGAAGGAGAATCTTTAGGACTTATTGGTGAAAGTGGATGTGGTAAAAGTACAACGGCGTCATTAATACTAAATCTTATAAAAGCTGATGAAGGTAAAATAATTTATAAGAACATGGACTTAACAAAGATAAATGATGATGTTATGAGAGGCTTGAGAAAGGAATTGCAAATTATTTTTCAAGCAAGTCAAGGGACATTAGATCCTCTGATGACAATTGATGAGTTATTAAAGGTGCCTTTAAGACTTCATAAGATAGTAGATAATTCAGGACTAGATAGTGAGGTAATAAGGTTACTTAACCTAGTAGAGTTGTCTGAAAGTGATAAATACAAGTATCCGCATCAAATGAGTGGGGGGCAGAGACAGAGAATAGGAATCGCAAGAGCTATAGCAACAAGACCAAGTTTCATAATATGTGATGAGCCAGTTTCAGCATTAGATGTATCAATACAAGGACAAATACTTAATCTTTTAGAAAACTTGAGAAAAGAATTGAAACTTACTTATCTGTTTATTTCTCATGACTTGAAGGTTGTAAAACATTTATGCGATAGAATTGCAGTAATGAACAGCGGTAAGATAGTTGAAATAGGACAAACTATGAAGATATTAGATAAGCCTAAAGAAGAATATACTAAAAAGCTTATAAGTTCACAATTGTTTTCATCTTAGCTATTATCATATAAAAACAACCCACAGAATTTTAATGATATTCTGTGGGTTTAGTCTTATAAATATTAGGTTTTTATTAATAACATGTAAAACTGTCTATCCTATTTAGATCTAATCCAAAGTATACCCATCTAAAGCCCATCCATCGCCAACCTGCTACAGACCTTGGGCCAACATAAGTTAAATAAGCCCAGTAAGCATTACCATTTTTTTGCCAAATGTATACAAATCTATTTGTACAGGGTCTTATTGCACCATAATCAACCTTATATGTGCCTACGCCTTTTTCAGTACCATACTTTTTACTCTCAGATTTTGAAGGAACAAAATTAGGAGGACTACTCATTGGGCCTGCAGCGCTTGGCATTTTACCTTGTGCTCCTTGTTGGCTATATGGATTGTTTGGATAAAATTGATTGCCTTGGTAATTTGGATAGTTTGGATAGTTTGGATAGTTTGGAGAAAGTTGAAATGCTGAAGGATCTACTATATTTGGAGGCATCATATTATTTGGGAGCTGCCTATATCCATATATAGGATTGAAAAATACATCCTCCTCTTCTTCTCTATAGCCATCACCATATTCTTCTTCTAGACTAATGAACCTAAAAAGTGGAGGGATGCTATAATTTACATCTACTTCAAATTCTCCAACTTCATCTATTTCCTCACCATGGGAAAAGAATCTAACTGTTGAGGAATCAAAGTCGAAATTTTCATATGAGTTATACATAAAAACATCCTTTTATATTAATCTCAATTAGTATTATATTCAACATTTATGAAATGGTTACTAAGTAAGATTTAAGTATTTTGAATAAAAAAATAAAAAAATCAAGGAAAAAAATAAATATAATTACTAAATCCATTGACATAATAACTAGGATAGATAATAATTAAGAAGGCTTCAAAATAAGACAAGGTATAATAATTTAGGCAAGGAAAAGGACTGTTACTTTTGTAACAGTCCTTTTGCCTTATAAAAAAATATTATTAGATAGGGATTAATAAAAAATAAAAATGAATAAATATGCAAATTTATCGTATAAATATAACAAATATCTTGAATAAATTCCTAAAGAAAAGTATAATAAGAATATATACTGACTATTAAATTGGGGGCTAAGTATATTTTAAGAAAGAAATGAATAAATTATGTATAAAAAGTAGAAATAATAAATCCCTTTATGTAAGCTGTTTCTTTTAATATAACCAAAAAGGAATTGTAGACCTTCTTGACAAATGGAATACTATAACATAGAATATCTTTAAGAAAATAAAGTTAGATACACTTTAAATTGGTCCAGTGAGGCCAGAAAGGAGTATGTTGTTATGTTAACATTTGATATTAAAAACTTAACAGCTTTGTCTTTATACGCGGTTTTTGCGTTTAACTATTTGGAGGATAATAAAGGGATTAATGATATATTTTAATCTCTCTATTATCCTTTTGTTTATGCAAAAGAATAAGGGATCTTTCTTAGATAAAAGGTGTATTCTTAGCTTTAATAGTTAAATTAGGAGGGCTATTATGAAAGCAAAGCTAATATTGGAAAATGGAATTATATTTGAAGGTAAAGCATTTGGATATTTAAAAGAAAGTGTTGGAGAGGTAGTTTTTAACACTGGAATGACAGGATATCAGGAGGTTTTAACAGACCCTTCTTATTATGGACAAATTGTCACTATGACGTATCCTCTTATAGGAAATTACGGAATAAATCTAGAAGATGTAGAATCTAAATCAGTTAAAGTTAAAGGATTTATAGTAAGAGAACAATGTTCTTACCCAAGTAATTTTAGATGCGAATTTCAGATAGAAGATTATTTAAAACAAAATAAAATTATAGGATTAGAAGGAATAGATACAAGAGCATTAACAAAGATACTAAGAAATAATGGGACTATGAAAGGCATAATTACCTTAGAAGATATTGGACTTCAAGAAGCTAAACTTAAATTAAATAATTATTCCAATAAGGATGCAGTTAAAACAGTTACTTCTAAAGAAATATATACAATAGATGGTGCTGGAAAACATGTTGCAATAATGGATTTTGGGATAAAACAAAATATAATAAGAAATTTTTTGAATAGAGGATGCAAGGTAACTGTATTTCCTGCAGATACTGAGGCAGAGAAAATATTAGAGGTGAATCCAGATTTAATATTTTTATCAAATGGTCCTGGGGATCCAGAAGATCTTCCAGATGCTATCAGAAATATTAAAGGCTTAGTTGGAAAGAAACCTATAGTAGGAATTTGCCTAGGACATCAGCTTTTAGCATTAAGCTTAGGAGGAAAGACTTCAAAGTTAAAGTTTGGACACAGGGGATGTAATCATCCAGTTAAGGATTTGGAAAGTAATAGAGTGCATATAACATCACAAAATCATGGATATGTTGTAGACACCTTACCAGAGAATATAGAGGTAACCCATGTTAATTTAAATGATGGAACAATAGAAGGAATGAAGCATAAGGAGTTACCAATATATTCAGTACAATTCCATCCTGAAGCATGTCCAGGACCAAAAGATTCGGAATATATTTTTGATAAATTTATGAAGTATTCACTTTAAGCTTAGAAGTATTAGGAGGTAAGAAAATGCCATTAAATAAAGATATAAAAAAAGTATTAGTTATAGGATCAGGTCCGATTATTATAGGGCAAGCAGCAGAGTTTGATTATTCAGGAACACAAGCTTGCCAAGCATTAAAAGAAGAAGGAATAGAGGTTGTTTTAGTAAATTCAAATCCAGCTACAATTATGACAGACAAAGAAGTAGCTGATAAAATATATCTAGAACCGTTAACTGTAGAGTTTGTTGAAAAAGTAATAAAAAAAGAAAAACCTGATTCTCTTCTTGCAGGGATGGGTGGCCAAACAGGGCTGAACTTAACTGTAGAGTTGTATGAAAAAGGTATATTAGATAAATATAATTTGAAAGTAATAGGTACTTCTGTTGAATCCATTAAAGAGGGTGAAGACAGAGAATTATTCAGAGCTATGATGCAAAGAATAAATGAACCAGTGATTCAAAGTGAAATTGTAACAACTTTAGATCAAGGAAGAAAGGTAGCAAATGAAATAGGTTACCCAGTAGTTGTTAGACCTGCATATACCCTAGGAGGAACAGGTGGAGGAATTGTAAATAATGAAGAAGAATTAAATGTAACACTAGCCTCAGGTTTGCAATTGAGCTCAATTCATCAGTGCTTGTTAGAGAAGAGTGTCAAAGGATGGAAAGAAGTAGAATATGAGGTTATGCGAGATTCCTATGGAAATTGTATAACAGTTTGTAACATGGAAAATATTGATCCAGTAGGAATACACACTGGAGACTCAATAGTTGTAGCGCCATCCCAAACATTATCGGATAAAGAATATCAGATGCTTAGAACGGCATCTATTAATATAATAAATGCTGTAGGGATTGAAGGAGGATGTAATGTACAATTTGCATTAAATCCAAATTCTTTTGAGTATGCAGTTATTGAGATAAATCCTAGAGTTTCGCGTTCATCAGCGTTAGCATCTAAAGCAACTGGATATCCAATTGCAAAGATGGCAGCGAAAATAGCATTAGGGTATGGACTAGATGAAATTGAAAATGCAGTTACTAAGAAAACTTATGCATGTTTTGAACCTACATTAGATTATGTGGTTGTTAAAATACCAAAATGGCCATTTGATAAATTCTTCTCTGCAGATAGGGCTTTAGGAACAAAGATGATGGCTACAGGAGAAATAATGGCTATAGGAGCTAATTTTGAAGCAGCATTCCTAAAAGGTATTAGAAGTTTGGAAATTGGAAAGTATTCTTTAGAGCATAAAAAGTTCAGAAGTTTAAGCTTAGAAGAACTTAGAGAAAGAATAAAAACTCCAGATGATGAGAGAATCTTTGCTCTTGCAGAAATGTTAAGAAGAGATTATAGAGTTGAGCATGTATCAAGAATAACTGGAATGGATATATTCTTTATTGAAAAGTTTAAGTGGATTGTTGAAGAAGAACAAAGATTAAAACTAAGTAAGCTTGAACAACTAGATAAAGAATGGCTACAAAATTTAAAAAGAAAAGGCTTCTCAGATAAAGGAATAGCAGATTTACTCGGTTCCACTCCAGAAGATATATTTAAATTAAGAAGTATATGGAATATAAAGCCAAGTTATAAGATGGTTGATACCTGTGGAGGAGAGTTTGAGGCACTTTCACCATACTATTACTCTACCTATGAACAATATGATGAGGTACAGGTATCGGACAAAAAGAAAGTAATGGTTATAGGGTCAGGACCTATAAGAATAGGTCAAGGTATAGAATTTGACTATGCATCAGTTCATTGTGTATTAGCTCTTAAAAAATTGGGGATCGAAACTATTATAGTTAATAATAATCCTGAAACAGTAAGTACAGATTTTAATATATCTGATAAGTTATATTTTGAGCCATTAACAGAAGAAGATGTATTTAATATAATTGAAAAAGAAAAGCCAAGTGGGGTAATACTTCAATTTGGAGGCCAGACAGCAATAAAATTAGCTAACTTCTTAAAAGAAAAAGATATTCAGACTCTAGGAACTACTGCAGATCAAATTGATTTAGCTGAAGACAGAGAAAAGTTTGATGAAATGCTAGAAAAACTAGGGGTAAGTAGGCCAAAAGGAAAAGGAGTATGGACAATAGAGGATGGAATTAAAGAAGCGAGAGAATTAGAATTCCCAGTTCTGGTTAGACCATCCTATGTATTAGGTGGCCAAGGTATGGAAATAACTCATGACGAGGATGAGTTGATATATTATTTAAGTAATGCCTTTGAGAAAGATACTAAAAATCCAATATTGATAGATAAGTATCTAATGGGAAGAGAGATAGAAGTAGATGCTATATCAGATGGAGAAGATGTTTTAATTCCAGGTATCATGGAGCATTTAGAGAGAGCAGGGGTTCACTCTGGTGACTCTATAACAATGTATCCAAGTCAAAATCTAAGTAAGTCAATTAAGGATAAGGTGTTAGAATATACTAAGAAGCTTGCACTTGAAATAGGCATAAAGGGAATGATTAATATTCAATTTATTGAATATCAAGATAATCTTTACGTGATTGAAGTTAATCCTAGGGCATCAAGAACTGTACCATATATATCAAAAGTTAGCAAGGTACCAATTGTTGATTTGGCAACTAAGGTTATGTTAGGAGCAAAGCTTAAAGATTTAGGATATGGTGTAGATGTATATAAAGAACCTAAACTTGTATCAGTAAAAGTACCTGTATTCTCAACTCAAAAGCTTCCTAATGTTGAAGTTTCATTAGGGCCTGAAATGAAATCTACAGGAGAAGTATTGGGTGTAGGTAAAACCCTAGAAGAAGCTTTATATAAGGGAATGCTTGCAGCAGGGTTATATCCAGAAAGAAATACTGGAAAAATACTAGCTACTATAAATAATCATGACAAAGACGAATTCTTAAGTATAGTTAGAAAATTAAAGGGGTTAGATTATGAATTTGTTGCAACATCAGGAACTGCAGAACTTTTAAGAAAAGAAGGATTAAATGCTGAAGTAGTAAGAAAGCTTGGAGAAGAAGAACCAAATATAATGAATGTAATTAAAAATAAGGAAGTTGATCTAGTAATTAATACACCGACTAAAGGTAATGATTCTAAAAGGGATGGCTTTAATTTAAGAAGAGCTGCAGTAGAAAGAAATATCGGAGTAGTTACTGCATTAGATACTTTTAACGCTATAGTAAATGTAAAAGTTAATCAAACGTGTAAAAAAGATCTTGAGGTATTTGACATCGCAGAAGAGTAAGATATAATAAAATGAAGAAAAGTTTTCTAGGTTTCCGCAGAAAAGAACTGGTCAGGTCCGAGAGAGAACGCACAATTATATTATTGTGTACACGGAAGGATAAAAGCCTGGGAGATATCGTAGAGATGTCCTCCTAGGCTTTTAATATTTTAAAAATAACAGTAGAGAGGATAAACAATAAATGCAGGATTTAAAATTGAAATTGAAACTATTAGAAATGTTTTATGGAGTTTGTAGGTTGGACTGTAAAGATGAAATACCTAAATGGGCATTGCAAAGCGATGTCTATTCAATTACTAAGACCCATGAGGAACTATCTATAGTATGTAATGAGGAATATATTCCAGAAGAAATAAAGTGCGAGAAAAAATGGAGAATTTTGAAGGTTCAAGGACCTTTGGATTTTTCGTTAATCGGAATATTATCAAATTTAAGTAGTGTACTTGCTCAGCATAAGATAAGTATTTTTGCAATATCAACCTATGATACAGATTATGTATTAGTAAAAGAGAATAAGATAGGTGAGGCAATTGAGGCTTTAAAAGCTATAGGATGTGAAATAGAGGTTTAAGAATACACCCCCTTAACGTAAATATTTACTAAAAGAAGTAAATAAGTGTTGACACTTGAACATATGTTCGATAATATATAGATATAGAATATATGTTCGTATAAAGATAATTGTAATAAATATATATAGATAGGCATAGTATTTATTATGTAAAGAGAATTGATAATCTCTTTATATAGATTTGTTTAGGGGGTTATTAATATGAAAAAGACTAGTGGAATATTTGTTAAAATAAATTATAAGATTGATAGAAGTTTTAAAGAAGGTATAAAAGAAAATTCACATAAGAATAAGAAAGGCCTTTTTGATAAGTATCTTCTTTGTGGTGGGAAATATAATAAAGATGGGGTTACAATGATTTTTCAAGCGGAAAACTTAAAAGAGGCAGAAGAAATAATTAATAATAATCCGTTTCAGAAGGCAAGTTTTTATTCCTTTGAAATATTGAGCAAGAATTATATTGCATTAAATTCTTAAATTTAAGATAAAAAACAGGACATTAAGAATATAAATTCTTCAATGTCCTGTTTTAATTATGTACTTTATACTTCGTATTGAATCCCAGAAATAACTAGGGATAAATCTTTTAGTAAGTTTATGATAGAACCCACCCTATTTTCATTTAATGGACTTTTTAATATTTTTATACTAGGTCTCAATGGGTAATTAGGAGGGGTTTCCTCTACAACTCCGATTTCTCCATTGCTCAATTTTACAACAGTACCTGTAGGGAATGGGACTATAATTTTTGTGAATAAATCAACGTAATTTATATCAAAATGAGTACCTACATTAGCCATAATGTATTCTAAGGCTTCATTAGGTGTAGCAGCCTTTTTATATGGTCTATCAGAAGTTAATGCATCATATACATCGGCTATAGCAACTATTTTCACCAGTGGGTTAACTTCATTCCCAGTTAATCCGAAAGGATATCCAGTACCATCTTCTTTTTCATGATGCTGCAATATTATCATTTTAGCCACTGAACTAAGTTCTGTAGTACTACCTATGTAATCATAACCTTTTTGAGGATGAGTCTTAATTATGTTAAATTCTTGCTCTGTAAGCTCAGCGTCCTTTAGAATTATTTCCTTTGGAATACAAACCTTGCCTATATCGTGAATTAGAGCACCGATACATAAATCTTGTAAATCTGAGCGTGGCAATTTTAAAGCAACTCCCATAACCAATGAAAGAACCGCTACATTAACACAATGCTGATATGTATAGTTATCCATACTTTTAATATCTACTAAATTAACAAGTATATTTTTATTCGCAGATATATTTTCAATTAATTCTAAAGCAACATCACAGATGTTTTTTAAATAACATTCTCTTTCTTTAATTAAAAGATTTTTATCTTTTGAAGAGGTGCTAGAATCAAATATGTAATTAGCAATTCTCTCTATATTAGAAAAAGTATCTTTAACAATCTTGATAGACTTTTGCCTTAATTCAGGCTTGATAACATCTTCTATATCACTGTAGCTATATTCATCAATTATGTAAAGTGAGAAAATATTGATGGATTTTATCCGCTTGATAAGTGCCGTATTCAATTTAATCCCTTCTTTTAGAAGAGTACGTCCATTTTCATCGAAAATAGTTCTAGCCAAAAAACTTCCTTCTTTTATACACTCAATAGGCACCAGCCTCATAAATAACACCTCATACTAGTAACAGATAAGTATAATTATACTATAGAATTTTAACAATAACTATATAAATGATTTAAAATTGTTACAGAATCACTACTATTTGCAGTATCATAAAGCTATTTTTAGATAGTTAAGAATGAAGCAATAAAAATCATAATACATTCCTAATAATTAGGTGATATAATTATTATATATTAATTATTAATAGTTTATTTATATTAGCTTAATTAATGGAGTGATAACATGATGGAAGAGCTTATTAAGAATAGACCCATAGGTTTCTTTGATTCTGGAGTTGGAGGCCTAAGTGTTTTAAAGAAAGCAATTGAATATATGCCAGAAGAAAATTATATTTATTTAGGAGATTCAGCTAATGCACCGTATGGTGTTAAATCTATAGAGGAGATAAAAAGATTAACTTTAGAGAATATTGAATTTTTATTAGGTAAAGGAGTAAAGGCGATTGTGGTTGCATGTAATACCGCAACTTCAGTAGCTATAGAGGAGCTTAGAACAAAGTATATAGATATTCCGATCATAGGAATAGAACCTGCATTAAAACCAGCAGTAGAATTACAGAAATTAGGAAGAATTATCATCATGGCTACAAATGCTACTTTAAAGGAAAGAAAGTTTAAGAATTTAATGAATGAATATTCTTTTGGGCAGGATATATATCCATTGCCATGTCCTGGATTAGTTGAATTTGTAGAAAATGGGGTATTGAATGGTGAAGAACTAGAACAATTTCTTAAGAAAATTCTTGAAGAGGCTTCGATGGAGGATATAGCTTCAATAGTTTTAGGATGTACACATTATCCGTTTGTTAAAGATACAATACAAAAAGTTGTTGGGGAAAAAGTTACAATTCTTGACGGAAGTCTAGGGACCGTAAAAGAGTTAAAAAGAAAATTAATTAGGAAGGAAATAAAACAAATAGAGTCAGAAAAGGGATATGTTAAAATATATAATACTTTGGAAGAAAAGATAAAATTGAGTCATACATTAATAAATGTATAGAAAGAATTTAACATATGTAATAGGAAAATTAGAAGGTTTGAGAAATCTTCTAATTTTTTTAAAGAAAAGTTTGTGAAAATATTGACAGACTATTGAGAGTTTGATATATTATTAACAGGGAGAGAATTTTCTGAAAATTTAAATAAAAGATTAAATAATATAAATAAATTCTATTATTCAGTAAATAAGGGGTGTTTTTTATGGAAATTAAAATCAAAAAATGTTTAGGAGAGAAGCTTGCAGTAGAGGATGCTATCATAGTTAGGGATATGGTGGAGAAAAATATCCAAGAGGAAGTAGTGCTAGATTTTGAAGGATTTAAAAGAATTCCTAGTACATTTTTATGCTGCTTATTCACAGATTTAATAAACAAGCAAGGTAGAGAGTATATTTTTAATCAAGTAAATGTGAAAAACTTATCAAATTATGAGGACTATACTAGAGTTGTTAAAGGTACAGCTTATACTGCATAAAAATTTCGAGTAAAAGAAAAATAATTTATATATAAGAATGGAATTCCAAAGTGGGATTCCACAAAAATGAAGAGGAAAGACCTCTTTTTTTTGTCGTTAATTATAGAAAAAATAAATAAAAAAGTTCACCTAAATTAATATAGAACAATTGATAATATCTTCTTGTTTATGTATAATCTTTAATAAATATAGGAATTATTTGGCGTTAAATATATAATAATATATAGGATATATATTTAATGTTTTTTGTTGAAAGGAGAAAGGCAAATGAGTAATCCAATAGTTACAATAACAATGGCAAATGGCAAGGAGATGAAGGCAGAATTATATCCTGATATTGCTCCAAATACAGTGAAAAATTTTATTAGTTTAATAAATAAAGGATTTTATGATGGATTAATATTCCATAGAGTAATTCCAGGGTTTATGATACAGGGAGGATGTCCAGAAGGACAAGGAACTGGTGGACCAGGTTACTCAATTAAAGGTGAATTTACAAGTAACGGATTTAAAAATGAATTGAAGCATAGTAAAGGCGTTTTATCAATGGCAAGAGCAATGCATCCGGATTCAGCTGGAAGTCAATTCTTTCTAATGGTAGCCGATGCTCCACATTTAGATGGTCAGTATGCTTCATTTGGTAAAATAACTGAAGGTATAGAAGTTGCAGATGAAATAGTTGCTACAAAAACAGATTTTAGAGATAAACCATATGAAGATCAAGTAATTAAGTCAGTTAAAGTTGATACTTTAGGCGTGTCATATGATGAACCAGAAACAATTTAAGTGAGGGATGTATATGTTGAATAACCAAAAAACTGTATTAGTTTATGGATTTAGTCAAGAGCAAAGCAGTGTTCTTAGCTCTGATAAATACGATACAGTCATTGTATCAAAAGAGATGATAAATATGAAACTTAAGGATATAATTGACGGATTAAGGTTTGAGACATTTGAAAGCAATCCAGCTAAAGAACAAGTGGTAGTATTTAATAATTTTACAGATGATGAACTTAAGATAATGCTTAGTATAATAAAAGGAATTTCTCCAAATGCAATTAAGGCAGTAGTTACACCTACATCTATAAATTGGAGTTTTAAGTATTTAATAGAACACCTAGTAGAAGAGAGAGAATGGTATAAAGCAAATGCAAAAAAATAAATAAAGAAGTTTATTTGAAATTAGACTATTTGAAAAAACTAGCGGAAGGAAGAAAGAACCTTGAGTAGAGTTGGCGAAAAGATTAAAAAGGCTAGAGAAAGTAGTGGCTTAACTCAAAAGGCCTTAGCAAAAAAACTTGGCCTTGCAGAGAAGTATATAAATGAAGTAGAGCTTGGAAGAAAAGTATTAAGTGAAAATTTAATTGATAGAATAGGAAAAGTATTAAATACAGATTTAAATGATATAAGTATGGTTGTAACAGATGAAGAGCTAATGAAGGAAGTTAAAAAGGAACCAGTTAGAAAAGCAGCTCCTTCTATTACGACTCCTAAAATGGATCTTAGAGAGGTAAATGAAGACTGGAGCAATGCATTTAGTTCAGTTTTTAGAAAAGTTCCTATTTATAATTATGATTTTACAAAAGAATTTGGAGCAGTTGAGTTACCAGTACATTCAAATAAAATCAATGGATATACAGTAGATAAAGTATTTTACATAGTAATTGAAGAAGAGGATATGCTTGGATTTAGAATATCTAAGGGAGATAAAGCTTTAGTTCACTCTGTAAAAGAAATTGAAAGCAATAGTATTATGCTTTTAGAACACCAAGGAAAAAGGATAGTAAGGCAAGTAAAGAAATTAGATAATACGAAAGTTTTACTAGTTTCAAATAAAGGAAACTTAGTTACAGATACAGTAAGTATAAAGGATATAAAGCCACTAGCTAAGTTGGATAAGATAGAAATAGAACTTTAATATATCAGAGAGAGTAGTAATAAGTTAAAATAACTTATTACTACTCTTTTTTTATTTAAGTTTATAAGATGTGGGGAAAATGTGGATAAGGTTAATAATATTGTGGATAACTCACCAAGAAACTTTTTAATATCAACACTTTAGGAAGCAGTTATCAATGTATTCTTTGTGGATAAATATAAAAATATTCATTTGATTTTATAGTATAAGTACAATATAACTACTTTTTCATATAATAACCTAGAAAGTAATTTAAGGGAGAATAAAGCTTTGCCAAAAGGAAGAATAAAGGTGCAATGTTTTGTAAGAAATAGCTATGTACCTGTAGATAATAGTAGAATAACAATAAATACCCAGGGGGGTGGAAGTCAAGTATATGATGTTGTAACTGATAGTTCAGGTCTTACACCTGAAATAGAAGTAGATGCCCCTCCAGTAGAATACTCTCAAAATCCTTCAGCGCAAATGCCTTATAGTCTATGTGATGTAAAAGTAGAGAGAAGTGGTTTTGATCCATTAAATATCAGGGGGTGCCAGATATTTCCGGAAAGAACTGCAATTCAACCAGCAAACTTAAATGAGAATACTAATAGAGCAACAAGACAACAAATAATAATCATACAAGCTAACACACTTTTTGGTATCTTTCCACCTAAAATACCTGAAAGTCCTGAAAAACCTTTGCCACCACCTTCAAGTGGGGTTGTTTTATCCCAACCAGTTGTACCAGAGTTTGTTATAGTACATCAAGGTACACCTGATTCAGCAGGGCCTAATTACACAGTTAAGTTTACAGACTATATCAAGAATGTTGCATCATGTGAGATTTATTCAACTTGGTCAGAAAATACTATAAGAGCAAATGTTTATTGCATACTTTCATTTACACTAAATAGAATATTTACAGAATGGTATAGAGGAAAAGGGAAGAGTTTTGATATTACTAATTCTACAGCTTTTGATCATGCATTTAACTATGGAAGAAATATATATGAAAATATAAGTAGAGTTGTAGATGAAATTTTTACTAGTTATGTAAAAAGACCAGGAAGTAAGCAACCATTACTTACACAATATTGCGATGGACAAAGAGTTAAATGCCCTCAATGGTTAAGTCAATGGGGAAGCAAGTATATGGGAGATCAAGGAACACCTCCTCAAGAAATACTAACAAACTACTATGGCAGTGATTTACAATTAGCAACTGCTCCGCAGGTAAAAGGAATACCTAAGTCATATCCAGGGACTACCTTAACAATAGGTTCAACAGGTCAGCCTGTAAGAGATATTCAAACTTACTTAAATGCTATCTCTAAAAATTATCCAGCTATTCCTAAGTTAAATGTAGATGGAAAGTATGGACCTAAAGTAGCTGAAGCTGTAAAAGTATTTCAAGGTGTATTTTCATTACCACAAACAGGTGATGTAGATTATGCAACATGGTATAAGATATCTGATGTTTATGTAGGTGTAACTAAAATAGCAGAATTAAGATCATCCATAGACGGAAGTGAAAAGATATTTGTGCCACCAATTGGTTATAACTTTGCAAATTCTGAGATGCCAAGAGTTTCTTATTATGATGATATGTTATAAAAAGATGGGGTTTAAGAGAGCTTTCTAGCTCCCTTAAACCCCATTTTATTTATTAAACCCCTTCATTTAAAAAGCTTGGAACAAAGGCTTTAGAGCTACTTCCTTCCTCTTGAATAAAGCCGTTTGCCACTCCTATAGAAAGTGCATAATCTACAAGAGAATCATAGTGCTTTGGATTAAGAGGTTTATTTATCTCAGGAAAACTATGAGCCTGATTCATAGGAGTATACTGGTTCATAATACTAATATAAACCTTGTTGTTAAATGTTTCATGAATTGCATCGATAACTTTTTTTGAATCAAAAAGTAGCGATGGCAGCATAAGATGGCGTATAATCATACCTTTTAGTATAATGCCATTCTTATCAAATTTAGCTTCCCCAACCTGATCATACATTTCCTTAAGAACAGGTATAAGATTTTCTCTATAATTTTTAATTTTTGAATATTTTATAGCATATTTATCGTCATAATACTTAAAGTCCGGTAAATACACATCAATGAAGCCTCGTAGGGCTTTTATTGAATCTAAGGTATCATATCCATTTGTATTATAAAGAATAGGAATAGAAAGCCCTTTATTTTTTGAGATTTTAATAGCTTCAATTATTTGTGGAATATAGTGAGTTGGAGTAACTAGATTAATGTTGTTAGCATTTTGAGCTTGAAGTTCTAGGAATATTTCACTCAATCTTTCAATGGTGATTTCTTTACCTGAATGTTCTTGACTTATCTGGTGATTTTGGCAAAATACACAGGAAAAATTGCAATGAGAAAAGAATACAGTTCCAGAACCATTTTCTCCTGAAACACAAGGTTCTTCCCATAAGTGTAAAGCTGCTCTAGCTACTTTTAGATTTTTTCCAGCTTTGCAGTAACCTAAAATATTATTATTCCTATTAACATTACATTGTCTATAGCATAAATTACAATTATTTAACATATCTAAAGAATTCATTAAAAACACCTCCTAAAGATTATACATCCAGGAGGCATTAAAATAAATTACTTATTTTTTATTACATAGTTCTTAATATAAAAATATAAACATTGTACAATGAAAATTAAACTTAATAATCCAAACATAGGATATAAGGTGGAAATTAGATTTGTGAAACCAAGTTGTGAAATTGGAAGAGCTATAAATATAATTATGAATATTCCAATTTTAAATGGAATTTTAAAACTTTGCTCAAGAGTTTTACTAATCGAAAAAACATCTGAAACCTCAGTAGAAAACATTTCAAGAAGAATAATTATAAGTAAAAAACCTTGAATAATGTTTCCAAACCTATTTGTTACATAAAGTAAAGGTATCTCATATTTGTATATATAAGGTTGATTTAACATTAGCATAATATTTATTAAGAAGCATAAAAGGGTTAAACCAATAGCTCCAAATATTATGCCCCAAAATAAAGTGCTTTTTTTCTTCATTTCTTTACCCAAAGGAACTAAAACCCCACTACAGCAAAGTATATTATATCCAGAATACAAAATAGTTGAAATAAGCCAATGTTCTTTTTGTACAGGAAATGAATTTAAGTTTTTAAAAGTTAGGAAGTCCTTATAGAAAAAAATATAGAGTAGCATAATAGTTATAATTACAATAATAAGTGATGGGACTATTATAGAATTTATTTCAATAAGTCCTTTTGTATTTCTTAGTAGAGTCATTAATGCCAAAAATAGCATTATAAGTGTGCCAACGATTTTTGGAATTCCAAAAAATTGATTTAATAGTGCTCCGGAGCCGGCAAGGATTATGGAGGCACTTGATATTAAATATAATGTTGTAATAATCCCAGTGATATTTCCCAATATATTTGGACTTACCTTTTTTATTACCTGAGAGTAGGAATCTAGATCATTATCTATTCCTATTCGGGAAATAATAATTCCCATAAGAATATAGAATAAACCACATAAGGCTATTCCAATAAAACTTTTAACACCGTAGACTGTAAAAAATTGAGTTATTTCTTTTCCTGAGGCAAGTCCAGCGCCAACAATGGTTCCAATAAACACTGCAGCAACTTGAAATATTTTTTTGATTTCTACCTTCAAGTATATCCCTCCTAATAATCTCCCAATATATGATTAATAAATTTATGTATTATATATAAAATATATAATGCAGTTTCTTTATTTATTCTCAATGTCATTGTATAAATAGTTTATTTTATTTTGGAAAAGCTAAATTTATAAACTAAAGAATGGAGGTATTAAGTTGAAACGAGTAATAAGTATTTTTATTATATTTATAATAAGTATTTCATTAATAGCCTGTAAAAAGAGCAAAAACAACTTAGATAGTGCAAGTGCTGATGCAGGCTTTGATTATGTAAAGAGTGAACAACTTGCAAATCAATATATTGATTACTTATCCAAAAATGATTTTACAAACTTAAGAAGAATTAGTACTCCAGAATTAAATGGTAATAATAAGAATGTAGAAAAAAAGGGAAATCCAATAATCACATATAGAAAAAGAGATACAAAAGAAACCGGAAAAAATATCTATTACATGTATAGGGTCGTAAAGGCTTCACCAGATAATCCTAATGGGAGTTTAGATAATTATGCAGTAAAGATTGATAAAAGTGAAAGCGGAGAATATCAAATAGATGATGTACAATCTTCAACTGAATTAGAAGTCTACGGTCAAGATTCTTTCTTAAGGGTAAAATATAGGGATGATGTAAGAGGATATTTATTAATGAGGCTTTCAAACTTTCCAAGAGAAATATATCCGAAGATTAATAAAGCTCCTATTTACAAAGAAAATATTACTCCTAAGGAATTTGGAGTATCTAGTATAGCCTATGAAGGGAAGAAGGTAGCAGTAACAGGAAAAGATGGAGATAAGACCATTTTAGGTGTAGTAGAAATAGATGAAGAAGAAAAGAAAAAGGCTAGTGGAGAAGTAGGTGATAGTTCAGGAGTCGGAGCTGGTGGTGGCTCAGGAGCAGGAGGAGGAACTAGCAACGGGGCAGAAACAGCAGGTATGCTTGAAACACCTATTGGTAAGAAGATTGTGACATTAGATATATACACTGATAAAAAAGTAGACTTGATGATTTTCGGAAAAGATGAAGAAAATATTATAGTACAGCATTCAGATAAAAGCGGGAGAAAAGGAATTAATATCTATAAAGCCAGTAGTGGGGATGCTTTAGATATAAAGTTTGATGAAAACTTCCCTAAGAATATGTATAACTTAGTGGTAAAAAATGTTAATGACTATAAGTTATACTTTAAAGTTGAGCCGATAGGTGGAGTAACTGGTGTAAGGCAAGATGTTCTGGGAGAATATTCAGTTGGTTTAAAGGATTTAAAAATAGAAAAATTGTAATATAATATATATATGGTTTCAGAAATTAGATTTATTTTTCCTTTTAAAGCATCTTGGGGTTAAAATTAAAATGGCTAAGCTGCTTTAAAAGGTTTTTGTTTAATTAGTAAGATGTACATGCATATAATAAATAGAAAAAGGTGAGCACATGGAAAAAATCCTTTGGGATAACAAAAGATATTTAAGTTTAAACTATTTTTTAAGAGAGAAATTTGGAGAAAAGATTTTTAAAATTTCATTAGATGCAGGATTTTCCTGTCCTAATAGGGATGGGAAAATTAGTAGTGGAGGATGTCTGTTTTGTAGTGAAAGAGGTTCTGGAGATTATGCAGGAGATAGAAACTTTTCTATTTCGAAGCAATTTGTAGATATTAAAGATATGATGGCAAAGAAGTGGAAGAATGGAAAGTATATAGCATACTTTCAAGCATACACAAATACATATGCTCCTATTGAAGTTTTAAGAAATAAATACCAAGAAGCATTAGCGCAAGAAGATGTAGTAGCATTAGCAATAGCTACAAGGCCTGACTGCTTATCTGACGAAGTTTTAGATTTACTTGAGGAAATGAACAGCAAAGTATATACATGGGTAGAATTAGGATTACAAACAGTTCATGAGAAGACAGCCAAGCTTATTAATAGGGGATATACATTAGAGGTTTTTGAAGAGGCATTAAAAAAGCTAAGAGAAAGAGGAATTGATGTAGTTGTACATACTATATTTGGTCTTCCTGAAGAGAGCAAGGAAGAAATGCTTGAGACTATTAGATATATTTCGAATAAGGATATACAAGGAGTCAAGTTCCACCTATTACATTTAATGAAAGATACTCCTATGGTAAAGTTATATGAGCAAGGAAGGCTAAAATTTCTTACTCAAGAGGAGTATATAGAGCTAATATGTGAGAGCATAAATATTATTCCTCAAAAAATGGTTGTGCATAGATTAACTGGAGATGCTCCAAGAAGCCTATTAATTGGACCTATGTGGAGCTTAAAAAAGTGGGAAGTATTAAACGCTATAGATAAGACAATGGAAGACAATGATTATTATCAAGGAAAGTATAGAGAATAAAAGTACCCCGAGAATAGGTTGTATTCTCGGGGTATATAATTTTAATTACGTAAAAGAAAAATATAGAAATAGAAAGTAATAGTAATAAAAGAACATAAAATTATAAGATTTTTATGAAGGGTTAAATAGTGTTTTTTATTCAAAAAAGAAAATAATAAGTGCCCAAGGAAAACTCCAGTAAGATTAATTAATAACATATCCACACTTATTAATATATATTTAAGCTCAGATATACCAATTAATGTTAGAAAAATATTTGCTAGTGAAATTAATATATAGGCTATTAATCCTAGTAAGATAGATTTTTTTAGACTTTTAAATTTACTGTAAGTAATAGGAGCTAAAAATCCTAAGGGTATAAATAAAGCAATAGCACGTATACGATTAATCAATATATAATTTAGTGTTAAACCATGTTGAAGACCTGTAGTGACATTTTGGATAGTCCATTTAATAGGGATAAGTCCTATGTCAAATATAGGTGGATTACTAAAATTGGGGTAAGTATATATAGGAAATAACTTTATGCCTATAAGTAAGCTAATATAGTATATAAAAATAAATTTATATAATTCAGTTGTTATACTAAATTTATGTTCTGATTTATTTTGATTTTTTAAGGTTACGCATCTAATAATCAAATACGTAGGGGGTAACAAAAATACAGCTATTGTCCCACGTAATCCACCAGAACCAAGTTCCGAAATTAACAATATGATTAGTGAAAATAATATTACTAATGCTCCAATTGATAAAAGTAATATAGGATTTACGCTTTTCTTATAAATTGGTACTACTTCAGATAATTCATCTTCTAGCATGGCTGTTTCACCAAATCTATCTAGAGCTATTTTTATACTCTCAGATTGGCTTTTACCTTCTCTTTTTAATTCCTCTATTGCTTCAACTAAATGAGTCTTCATTTCTTCTTTTAACTCTTTGACTTCTGTTGAGTGTTCTGGGGAATTTTTATATAAAGAGTTAATGTAATCATCAATTTCTTTCATTCCTATACCTCCTTAAAGAAGAGATCTAAAATATCTCTAAAAAATGTCCATTCTTCTTTCTTAAGTTTAAGATAACTTAAACCTTCATTGGTTATTTTGTGATATCTTCTTCTTCCACCACCACTTTCGTTGTCATCCCAATAAGTTGAGACTAGACCATTACTCTCTAGCCGTTTTAAAACTACATATAGAGTACCTTCTTTTATTTCAAACTTGTCCTTACTGATTAGTCGTATTCTCTTCGAAATTTCATAACCATATAAGTCTTCATCTATTAGAAGTGATAGAATGATGCTTTCAATATATCCTTTTAGCATTTCTTTATGAATTTCCAAAAAATACACCTCCTGCATATATTATACTATAGACTACTCTATACTATAAAGTAGTTTTCAAAAAATATTTACATTCTTACTTAATATAAAAATTAAAGCAGAAACCACAATTGGTTTCTGCTTTAATCAAATCATATATATTAAACTACTTGGAATACATAAAACTTTAAATAATATGATTCATCTGAACCCCAAAGTATTGGGTGATCACAGGATTGAGTTCTAAATTCTACTTGTCTAAGCTGTCTTTTTGCATCTTTGGCAGCATCCATTATGGTTTCAGATAAAAGTTCCTGGCTCATATAATGTGAGCAGGAGCAAGTTATTAAGTAGCCACCTTTTTTGACCATTTTAAGACCACGTAGGTTGATTTCTTTATAGCCTCTTTTTGCTCCCTTAATGGTATCTCTTGATTTTGTAAAAGCTGGTGGATCTAAAATTACAACATCAAATTCTCTACCTTCCTTTGACCAATCAGCAAGGATGTCAAAAGCATTATGACATTCAAATTTTACTGTATCAGATAAACCGTTTAGTTCAGCATTTTTTCTAGCAAAATCTACTGCATGCTGAGAAACATCTATGCCTAGTACTGACTTTGCACCTGCAATACCAGCATTAAGTGCGAAAGAACCGGTGTGAGTGAAGCAATCTAATACATCAGCATCTTTACATATTCTATGGATAGCCTTTCTATTTTCCTTTTGATCAAGGAAAAATCCTGTCTTTTGACCATTTTCAATATCAACATAGTATTTAACGCCATTTTCAATTATCTGAACCATGGTATCAAAAGGTTCTGTTAAGAAGCCTTTCTTTTGTTCTAGTCCTTCAATTTCTCTAGTAGTTATATCACTTCTTTCGTAAACACCTTTTGCACCAAAGTCTTCAACAAGTAATTTTACAATTACATCTCTATATTTATCCATTCCTAATGTAGATATTTGAATTACATAATAATCTTCAAATTTATCAATAGTTAGTCCTGGAAGGAAATCAGCTTCACCAAAAACAAATCTACAGCTGGAAGTGTCGATAACTTTTTTTCTATAATTCCATGCCATATGAAGTTTTTCTCTAAAGAAGTTTTCATTTATTTCTTCATCAAAGTCTTTTGTTAAAATACGAATAGTTATTTTTGAACGATCATTTATGTAACCTTTACCAATAAAAATTCCTTTTGAATCATAAACTTCAACAATATCACCATTTTCATAGTCTCCATCATATTCATTGATTTCGCTTATGTATATCCATGGGCGTCCATGAAGAGCTTTTTTAGTAATGCCTTTATTTAAATAGAATTTACTAATCATAATTTCACTCCTTAATATAAATTCACATTAGATTATAGCATATAGAGTCCTCGATTTATATATGTTGCCTATTTACTATATTTTTTACTTATCGTATTATTAATTATATAAACTTAAGGAGGATTCTTACATGGAGAAAAGGAAGAGAGGTATACTTATTACTATAATTTTAGTTATTCAAGGTATTTTTTCATTTCTAGGTCTTTCAACATATTTTAATGAGCAACGTATGCAACAAATACTGAAAGATCAGCCTACATTTGCACAGTTCTATACTCCATTAACACCTATGCAAATTGTAATATCAACGATTTTATCCTTAATAACTTTAGTAGCTATTATAGGAATATTCATGTGGAAGAAGAAAGCAATATATGTATATTTAGCTGCTGGGGTAATTAATGGTATCTATGGAGCTATAGCTGACTTTACTGCAATAGCAATTATAGGGTATATAATACAGATTGGAATATGTGTTTTAATAAGTAAGACACTTTTGAAAAAATTAGAAACTAATATTGAATAAATTATTATAAAAATCTCATCCTTCTCACATACTAAGTATAGGTAGAAAGGAGGGATTTTTTTATGACTTGGGATAAAATAAAGGAAATGAATCTTTATGATAAAATTAGTTCAGAATTAAAAGATATATCAGAAGATGACTCAAGTAGAGTAGAGGATTATATTACAAGTCCAGAAAAATTAGAAAGTTTTAAGTGGTATATTCACGAAGGATATGATTCTAGATCAATGGGGAAAATTTTGGGCCTTACGGTTAATCAAGTAGATATAATTAAAGAACTTTTAGGAAAACTATAATTTAAAGAAGATAAAAATATTAATTACAATATTTTTATCTTCTTTTTTATGTAATTAAGCACATAATTAAGTGCACTTTATTCATATTGTATATTAATAATTATATTAGACATAAAGGAGTAAAGAGATGGGGGGATTTCGATATCCTAAAAATCATTATAAACATTTATTAAATAGTATATATGATAAGGCTGGAGATAGATGTTTTAGAATTGATATAAGTTTTGACAATAAAAATGGAGGAAAATATTTAGTTATTGGGAGAAATCCGTATAGGGTACAAGATGGACAGTGTAATAAGGTAACAAAAAGAATTTTTAAATATTTTAAGTTAAAGATTTGTCCTGAGGAAAAAGTAAGGGAACTCATAATGGTAAACCTATTTTCTGCACATGATTTGAATAGTGATATGATAAATAGAAAATTAGATAAAGATTATAAACATTATATAGTAGGAAATAGAGATGTATTAGGTCAGGGGGATATTCCTATAAGAAATGATGAAGTAATAAAAAATGCAATAAGAGAATCACAAAAAATAATACTGGCTTGGGGTGAACCAATAAAAGGAATGGAGACACTTTATAATGAAAGAATTGAAAGTGTTCTTAAAATATTAAGGGAATGTATACTCGAAGCTAAGGAAGAAAAGAAAGTATTCGTAGTTGGTAAGATGAGTTTAAGGGGGTACCCTAGACATCCACTATCATGGAGTTTTAGGGATAACTTAAATGAATACTAGATATAGATGTCTAAATAAACTTAAATTAATAACTTTATTAATAGTGGGTGTGTTATCAGTATGTTTAATTTCAATTTTAATTTCATTTATACTTACAAGAATATCAAATAAGGGCATTGATAGTTTTAATGGAGTAAAAGTTTATTCTAATGGAAAGGATATATTAACTACTCATGGAATTAGTGAAAGTAAGGATGGGTATATATTCGGTTATAAATGGCAATGTCCAGAATTTATAGTTAGATATTATTATTACGCTAAAAATTTTAA
The DNA here is from genome assembly GCF_028728205.1 of Clostridium sp. 'White wine YQ'. NCBI lineage: Bacteria > Bacillati > Bacillota > Clostridia > Eubacteriales > Clostridiaceae > Clostridium > Clostridium sp. 'White wine YQ'. The sequence goes on along the minus strand of NZ_JAQYUU010000003.1, from coordinate 101,949 downwards.
GATGAACTCTACAAAAGGAAATGCAAAGGATTTCTATAAAGTTGGGATTGAAGATGGAGAATTAAATAGTGAAAGAGGATTAATACAATATAAGAATGGGAGTAAGATAAGTCCTAAAAAGGAAGACATAATTGTTTTTTCAGAAGGTAAATATGGACATGTTGCAATAGTAACAAAAGTTGAGAAGAATAGTATTGAGGTAATACAGCAAAATGTTTATGAAAAGACAAGAGAAGATATAAAACTTACTATAAAGGATGGTAAATATACATTAGGTGATGGGGAGAATATTTTAGGATGGCTGAGAAAGGAATAAGTAATATAAGTTACTTTGTGTGTTAATAGATATATATTATACAAATGAAAATGGAGCCTCAAAAATATTTTTGAGACTCCATAATACAAATAGGGAGATATAAAATGTTTTTACCAATACGATAAGGGGAGATATTGGTTATTTCATAGCTAATTCTTTATCAATTAGCTCTTGTATCTTAGGGGTACATCTTCTTCCTGAACAACCACCGGATCCAGCGCCAGTTGCTCTTTGTACCTCCTGAACGGTAGTAGCACCGTTCCTTATTGCTGCTTTAATTTTGGATCTAGGGATTGCTTTACATAAGCAAACCTTTGTAAGTTTATCTAAAACTTCTTCATTTAAGTTATTATCCATGTTGAATTTTACCTCACATTTTCTTTAAGTATATTAAAGTATTGGGAGAGTGGGGGATTTCTTTCTGTAACTATATTAAAACATACCATCCAACAAAAGTCAATATTAATTAATAAAAATTATTAATTACATAATTAAAATATTTACCACTTCATTGACAATTTAAAAACCCTAGTATATAATTTCTCTAGAGACTATGAACAGGGCAAGTACTTAAAAATATTGGTTTTTAGAGAGTGACTGTATGGTGGAAAGTCATAGCTAAGTTTAAGGAAAATCACCTGGGAGTTGGAGGCTGAACAATATCATATAGAGTTTTACAATTGAAGCAATAATTTATGCATGTAAAAGTGTAAATTAAAGTTTCACAGTTGAAATCTTTAGTAAGCTTTTCCCGTTGGCCTGCGTTAAAGGATAGAGTATGATAGTACTTGAGATAACTACTAAGTTTTTTTTGAAGAGTTTCAAAGATTGTTTAGTAGCGTTAAACTAATGGTGGTATAGCGAATATAACTTCGTCCAATTGGATGGAGTTTTTTTTATTTTATTTTTTATTCTGAAATTATTATTACAATTCCGAGAAGGGAGATAAAAGTTATGTACAAAAAGATTGATACATCTAAAGGTTTTGTAGATATGGAAAACCAAATAGCAGGCCTTTGGAAAGAAAAAGATGTTATTAAGAAAAACTTTGATATGAATAAAGAAGGAGAATTCTTTACTTTTTATGATGGACCACCAACAGCTAATGGTAAGCCGCACGTAGGTCACGTATTAACAAGAGTAATGAAGGATATTATCCCAAGATTTAAAGTTATGAAGGGATTTAAAGTAATTAGAAAAGCAGGATGGGATACTCACGGGCTTCCAGTTGAGCTTGAAATAGAGAAGAAATTAGGTATTTCAGGTAAGGAACAAATAGAAGACTATGGAGTAGAAAAATTTGTTCAAGAGTGTAAAGATAGCGTATTTAGTTATGTAAGTATGTGGGAAGAAATGACTAATAAAATAGGTTACTGGGTTGATATGGAAAATCCATATGTAACTTATCATAATTCATATATTGAGTCTGTATGGTGGGCATTAAAAGAAATGTGGAATAAGGAACTTTTATATAAAGGTCATAAGATAATGCCATATTGCCCAAGATGCGGAACTGGTTTATCTTCACATGAAGTTTCTCAAGGATATAAGGATGTAAAAGACTTAACTGCAATTGGTAAGTTTAAAGTTAAGGGAGAAGAAAACAAATATATATTAGCATGGACAACAACTCCATGGACATTACCATCAAATGTGGCTTTATGTATCAATAAAGCATATGTATATGCTGAAGTTAAAAAGGATGATGAAATATATATACTAGCTAAAGACTTAGCTACAAAAGTTTTAGGCGAAGATTATGAAATAATTAGAGAATTTAAAGGTGAAGAACTTTTAGGAACAGAATATGAACAATTACTACCTTTCGCCAAAGTTGAAGAAAAAGCTTTCTATGTAGTTCATGGTGACTACGTAACTTTATCAGATGGTACTGGTATAGTTCATATAGCACCAGCTTATGGTGAAGAGGATAGCTTAATTGGTAAGAAATACAATCTTCCACTAGTTAACTTAGTAAATGCACAAGGTGAGTTCGAACCAGAAGTTACTCCTTGGGCAGGAAAGTTTGTTAAGAAATGTGATGAAAGTATTGTTGAATACTTAAAAGAAAATAATAAATTATTCAAGGCAGAAAAGCACCTTCACTCATACCCACATTGTTGGAGATGCGATACTCCACTATTATATTATCCAAAGGATAGCTGGTTTGTAAGAACTACTTCATTAAGAGATAAATTAATAGAAAATAATAATAAGATAAATTGGTATCCAGATAACATAAGAACAGGAAGATTTGGTAAGTTCCTTGAAAATGTTATAGATTGGGGTATATCAAGAGATAGATATTGGGGAACTCCACTACCAATATGGGAATGTGAATGTGGTCATAGAGAATGTATAGGTAGTATAGAAGAGCTAAAGAGAAAGGGAATTAATGTTCCGGAAGATATAGAGCTTCATAAACCATTTATTGATAATGTTCATTTAAAATGCGATAAGTGCGGAAAAGAAATGAAGAGATATGCAGAAGTTATAGATTGCTGGTTTGACTCAGGATCAATGCCATTTGCACAATTACACTATCCATTTGAAAACAAAGAATTGTTTGAAGAAAATTTCCCAGCTCAATTTATATCAGAAGCTGTGGACCAAACAAGAGGATGGTTCTATACATTATTAACTATATCAACAGCTATTTTTGATAAAAATTCTTTTGAGAATTGTATAGTACTAGGACACGTTTTAGATAAAAAAGGATTAAAGATGTCAAAATCTAAAGGTAATGTTGTAGCTCCGAATGATGTATTGGATTCAGTGGGAGCAGATGCTACAAGATGGCATTTCTATACAGCTAGTGCACCTTGGTTACCAACAAGATTCTCAAAGGATGATGTTGCAGATACTCAAAGAAAGTTCTTAAGCACTCTTTGGAATGTTTACTCTTTCTATGTTCTATATGCTGATTTAGATAAATTTGATGCAACAAAGTATGCTGATTTTAAATCAGATAATGTAATGGATAAATGGATATTATCTAAGTTAAATACATTAATAAAGACTGTAGAAGAGAACTTAGAAGGATATAAGATAACTCAAGCAGCACTAGATATAGAAGATTTTGTTGATGAATTATCAAATTGGTATGTAAGAAGAAATAGAGCAAGATATTGGACTACAGAATTAAATGAAGATAAAATTGGAGCATACACAACTTTATATAAGGTCTTAGTAACTTTAACTAAAGTAGCAGCTCCATTTGTACCATTTATGACTGAAGCTATATATCAAAGCTTGGTAGTTTCATTAGATGATAATGCGCCAGAAAGTGTTCATTTATGCACTTGGCCAGCATATGATGAATCAGCTGTTAATCATGAATTAGAAAATGAAATGGATCTAGCATATGCAATAGTTAAGATGGGAAGAAGTGCTAGAAATACTGCAAACATTAAGAACAGACAGCCACTAGGCGAAATGTTAGTTTCTACTGCATCACTTCCAGTATATTATGGAGATATAATAAAGGATGAGCTTAATATAAAGAATATTGATTTTGGTGCTGACTTATCAAAATATGTTAATTTTGAAATAAAGCCAAATCTACCTGTATTAGGTAAAGCTTATGGTAAGATGATTCCTGCAATAAGAAAAGAAATAGCTTCAAGAGATCAAATGGAACTTGCTCAAAAGATTCAATCTGGTGGAGAAGAAGTTATATCAATTGAAGGAAATGAAATAGTGTTAAATAATGAAAGTCTTCTTGTAACTATGCAAGGTTTAGAAGGATATGCCTTTGCAGGAGAAGGTTCAATAGGTGTAGTTTTAGATACCGCTATAACTGAAGAATTAAAAGAAGAAGGACACTTAAGAGAGATTGTTTCTAAGATACAAAATATGAGAAAAGAAAGTGGCTTTGAAGTGGCTGATAAAATTAATTTATATTTAGCTAATAATGATATGCTACAAAATGTTGCTAAAAAGTTTGAGGAAAATATTAAAAAGGAAACTTTAACTGAAAATATTTTCTTTAATGAAGATAAGAATTATACTGAAAGCAATATTAATGGAGAAAAGCTAAATATGGCTGTAGAGAAGATCTAAGTAAAGATTAAATGTTAAAGAAACTTAAGGAATTGGGAAGGTATTTCCAATTCCTTAATAATTAAATTAATGCAAACGTATAATGTGTAGAAAAATCAACCTCAAATATAAAAATAAGGGTTGATTTTTTATTTATTATTGTTAAAATGATAATTATGTTATGAAAACAATTGAAAACGCAAATTGCATTTCGTATAATTAGAGTAGGAAAACGTTTTATGAGACTGTGAATTTCATATTGTTAATTATAAAGCTGAAATAAATAAGTGAATGGGAGTGATATTAATGGCGACTTCTATTAAAGATGTAGCAAGAGAAGCAGGCGTGTCCATAGCTACTGTATCAAGAGTTCTAAATGATATCGATGTAGTAAATGAAGAAACAAAAAAGAAGGTTTTAGATGCTATAAAGAAATTAGGATATAGACCTAATATAGTAGCTAGAAGCTTAAAAACACAAAGGACTAAAACTATAGGAATACTAGTTCCAGACATATCAAGTCAATTCTATCCAGAAGTAGTTAGAGGAGCAGAAGACGTTTCAAATATTTACGATTATAATGTTATACTATGTAACTCTGATTTTGATGGAGAAAAAGAAAAAGAATACTTGAAAGTACTTAAAGAGAAAATGGTTGATGGAGTTCTATATATGAGTTCATCACTACAAGACGAAACATTAGATTTAATTAATGAATTAGACTTAAAGACAGTTCTTGTAGAAACTAAGGATAAAGAAGGAACACTTCCAAGTGTTATTATTGATAATGTTAAAGCAGCTTATGATGCTACAAAGTATTTACTTGATAAAGGACTAAAGAATATTGGATACATAGGAATGGAAAAAGAAGCTTTAAATGCTTGGGCAGAAAGATACAATGGATATGAAAAAGCCCTAAAGGAAGCAAATGTAAAAGTTGATGATAAGCTTACTTTCTTCAAATCATTAAAAGCTAATACTGGTTATGAAGGAATAAATGAAATATTATCTTCAGGTAAAAAACTTGATGGATTAGTTTGTGGATCTGATGAAGTTGCCATGGGTGCAATTAATGCTTTAAGAGATAAGGGTATAAAAGTACCTGAAGATGTTAAAGTAATTGGATTTAACAATATATCTGTAGCAGATCTTTTCTATCCTAAAATCACAACAGTAGCTCAACCAATGTATGATATGGGATCTGTTGCAATGAGAATGTTAATAAAGATAATAAATCAAAAACCAATAGATCAAGCTCACTATGTTTTAGAGCATGAATTAATTGAAAGAGAAAGCTGCAAATAGTTTTTGAATTTCATGTGAAAATTAAGGTAGACTTATCATTATGAATATGATAAGTCTACTTATTTTTAAGGATTAAATATATGGATTATAAGATTGTAAGAAATAGTAGAAGAAAGAAAATTGCTATAAAAATATCAGAGGAAAATGAGATAATTGTACTTGCACCCAAATATGCTACAAAAAAATATATTGAAGAGGTAGTTAATATAAATAAGACCTTTATAGAAAGGAAGCTGCTTGAAGCTAAAGCATCAAGAGAAAAAGGTGTTTTAGAAAAAGGGTATGTATTTCTATTAGGTGAAAAGGTTCCTATAAAGCTTCAATATATATACGAGCCTAATAATAGATTGAAATATACGGGGAATGAAATAGAATTATTTATTTTTAATGAAGAAAAAAATAAAGAGACAACTATAAAAAATCTTTTAATTGAATGGTATAAGAAGATTGGAAAAGCTTATTTATCCAAGATGTTAGAAGAAAAAGCAGAAACGCTAGGTTTTAAATTTAATGATGTAAGAGTTAAAGATGTAAATACTAGATGGGGAAGCTGTTCATCTAAGGGGAATATTAATTTGAACTATAGGCTTATAATGATGCCAGAGGAAGTAATAAACTATGTTATGATTCATGAACTTTGTCATCTAAAGGAGATGAATCATTCAAAGAATTTCTGGACATTGGTTGAAACTTTTGATGGAGAATATAAGAAACATAGGGAGTTCTTAAGAGCTAATGGAAATAAGTATAGAGTTTACTAAATTTAATAATGGATTACAAATAAATTACCCATAAAATCAAAAAAATGATTTTATGGGTAATTTACTGCTTAATAGAGTATTCTATTGAAATTTTATAGTATTCCTTCAGTCTTTAATAAGTTTTCTAATTCTTGTACTTTTTGAGAAAGAGTAAAGAACTTTTCTTTTAATAATTCTTTTGAGTTTTCTCCATCAATTACTTGTTCCATAGACTCAACAGTTGCTAAAGCTTCATCAACCTCTTGTTGTGCTAATTTTAACTTAATTTCTTCCATAAATAAGTCTCCTTGATATTTAATAATCTAGCTTAAAGTAATATAGATTATGCATCTTTAATCTATAATTAAATCCTATCACGTATTAACTAAGGCTTCAAGGCATATATTTTATCAGATTATCATAAATAAGAATATTTAAGTAAATGAGGTGTAAAATGATAAATTATATTTGGTTTTTTATGATTGCTTTAGGAATTATAGTAGGACTTATTACAGGCAAAGGTGCAGAAATAAGTAAAGGGATAGTAGATTCTTCTGGCGCATCTGTTGAGCTTATTATTGGACTTGTAGGAATGATGTGCTTTTGGTGTGGGGTAATGAAGGTGGCAGAAAAAAGCGGATTAACAGAAAAATTAGCAAAGGTACTAAGGCCAATACTAAGAATTATATTTAAGGATGCTGCCAAGGATGAAAAGGCTTTAGGAGCCATAGTCATGAACATAACAGCAAATATGTTTGGATTATCAAATGCTGCGACCCCTTTTGGAATAAAAGCAATGGAAGAGATGCAAAGGTTAAATAAAGATAAGTCTAAAGCTTCTAATGACATGGCATTGTTCTTAGTATTAAATGCTGCATGCATTCAGCTTATTCCATCTACAATTATATCTATAAGAGCGGCCTGTGATTCAAAAAATCCAGCCATAATAATAATACCAGCTATGGTCGCAACTGGAGGAGCAGCTATTGTTGGTGTTGTTGCTTCAAAAATACTTCAAAGGTATTTTTAGGAGGGAAACATGATTAAATATTTGAGTTTAAGCATAATTCCGATAATATTTTTTATTATAATAACTTACGGCATGGTAAGTGGAAAAAAAGTTTACGAGTGGTTTGTGGAAGGAGCCAAAGACGGGGCAAAGGTGTGCATGAGGATATTTCCATATCTATTAGCCATGATTATAGGGGTTAATATATTTAGACAAGCAGGGTTGTTAGATATACTTAATTTTATATTGTCACCTATTACTTCATTAATAGGATTGCCTAAAGAGATACTGCCATTAGTACTAATAAAACCTTTATCAGGAAGTGGAGCTGTAGGGGTGTTTACTGACATTATAAAAAATTACGGGGCGGATACTTATATAGGCTTAGTAGCTTCTGTACTTATGGGAACTACAGAAACAATATTCTATACCATTACTGTATACTACGGAGCAGTTAAAATTAAAAAAATAAGACATACTTTATGGGCGGCAGTTATGGCAGATATAACTGCAATTATATTATCTATTCTTATGGTGAAAATATTGTTATAGGGTTTTAAGTTCAACTATTAACTTATTCATGCCTGAAAATGTCCAGAAGTCGACATTTTCAAACAAGTATAAGTTAAGTTTCCTATCAAAAACCCTATATAAAATCTTACACTTATTAATATTTTGAGAAAAAATTAAGACTTTCTTAATATTGCTAAGCTATAATGAATTTGAGGTGATAAAAGTGATTGAGATTAATGGAATAACTAAAAGTTATAATGGAAAAGTAAATGCTGTAGATGACATATCCCTTGAAATAAGAGATGGAGAAATATTCGGATTTTTAGGCCCAAATGGGGCAGGAAAAACCACTACTATTAAGATGATTACAGGAATCATCGAAGCTACAAAAGGTGAAATATTAATTAACGGTTTAAGTTTAAAGGATAAGCCATTAGAATATAAAAAAAGTTTTGGATATGTACCAGATAATCCTGATATGTTTCTTAGGATGAAAGGTATAGAATATTTGAATTTTATGGCTGATATCTATGATGTTCCTTCTAAAGAGAGAAGTGTTAAGATTGATGAATTATCCAAACGTTTCTCAATGGAGAATGCATTGGGTGATAAGCTTCAAAGCTATTCTCATGGAATGAGGCAAAAGATAATATTGATGGGGGCATTACTTCATAATCCAGAAGTTTGGATTCTTGATGAGCCTATGACAGGGTTAGATCCAAAATCATCATTTATATTAAAAGAGATGATGAAAGAACATGCTGAATCAGGGAAAACTGTGTTTTTCTCAACTCATGTTCTCGAGGTGGCAGAAAAACTATGCGATAGGGTAGCCATTATAAATAAAGGAAAAATTTTATTCTGTGGAACCTTAGATGAAATTAAAGACAAATTTGCAGTAGATGAATCCTTAGAAAAAATGTTCTTGGAGATGACTGAAAATGAATAAGCTTTGGATATTAACTAAATTTTTTCTTAAAAACTTTCTTCATGGACTTACTGCAAGTTTAAAAGGGACAGGTCAAAAAGTAGTAACTGTAATTGCTATACTTATACTTTTAGTTAGTATAGCAGTGCCTATTACTATTCTAGTATCAGCTATATATGAACCTTTAGTACAATTAAATCAAAAAGAATTGATTTTAGGGACATTATTTAATGCAGCTTCCACTGTAGTATTCATATTTGGTATAACCGGAATAATAAGCATATTTTATTTTTCTCAAGATGTAGAGTGGTTATTGCCGTTACCAATAAAGCCATCGCACATAGTAATAGGAAAATTTTTAACTTTATTATTCTATGAATATATAATATTAGCATGTATTGTTCCCGCAGTACTTACTTATGGGGTAATAAGCGGAGCAGGAATTATATATTATTTGTACTCTATAGTAGTATTCTTGACTTTACCTATAATTCCAATAGCATACGGAACTATTCTTAGCTTTGTACTAATGAGATTCACTAATTTATCTAAACACAAGGATGCATTCAAGGTTATAGTTGGTTTCTTTGGTATAATATTAGGTCTAGGTATTAATGTTATAATGCAAAGAATGGGGAATGGGTTTAAAGTTGATAATCCGCAGGATATTCAATCTATATTTGGACAGGGATCAATTTTTGATAGAATGACCACTATATTTTTTAATGTAAAGTTTTCTACTTATGCATTAACAGAAAGCTCTACTGGAAAAGGCTTAATTAATATAGGGCTATTAGTACTAGTTATTGCTATTGTTATGATTGTCTTATATAAACTAGCAGATACTCTATATATTAAAGGTGTAGTAGGAATATCAGAGTCTAACTCAAATAAAAAGAATTTATCTAGCAAACAAAAAGAAAATTTGCTTAAGGAAAATTCTCAGTTAGTCACTTGGATGAAGAGAGAAGTTAAAGTATTGCTTAGAACTCCATCTTATGTTATTAACTGTATTAGTACTTTGGTATTGCCAATTATAGTTTTGGTAATTCCTTTTCTTGGAGGAGCATCAAATGGAATGGAGGAAGTCATTAAATTAATATCTAGCACTGGTGTTTCTTTGATAATATTGGCTGGATACACAGGAATCATGGCTTTCTTTGTAAGTACTAATGCTATAGCATCAACTGCTATATCTAGAGAAGGACAAGAAATATTTGTTACAAAGTATTTGCCTACCACAAAGAAGACTCAACTATTAGCAAAGGTCTATGTTGCTATTTTATTAAGTAGTATAACAAACTTAATTTGCGCTTTAGGATTAGTTATATTTAAAGCGAATATACTTGTAGTTATTGGAGCTTTTCTAGGTGGAGAGATAGTAATTACACTTATTTGTATCTTAGGTGTAATAATTGATACTTATGCACCTAAGCTAGAATGGGAAAGTGAACAGCAAGCAGTAAAGAATAACTTAAATGTTCTTAAAACAATGGGAGTTACTTTGTTAATAATTATAGTTTCAATAATACTTTATGTAGCAGGTTCACTTACAGTATCGAATTTATTTGGAATAAGTATTGTTGCAATAGCATTAATTATAGGAATCGTAATTAGTTACAAGATATTAGTTAATAAAGCAACTTTAAGACTGGAAAGAATAGAATAATAATAATTTAAGGTGTTTACCAAATAAGTTTTGGAAACACCTTTTATAATTAACTGCATCTATTACATTTTTCACACTTCTTTATTTGGGAAGTTTTCCAAAGTTCATCAGAAGTTAATGCCCATCTTTTTGAGGTTTCAGTGCACTTTGAAGTAAGAAAATCTACATTTTCAGGTTCCATTAAGTCAGTGGACTTAGCTCTTGAGTTATGAACCATTTCTTTTAAGTAATCAGGGTTATCTAGTAATGGACAAGGCCTTAAATGATTAGAGTTAAAAGGTTGGTTTTTTCTATACTCCATAAAAAGAGGTGATTTTAATGAATCCAAAAGAGAAGATTCCTTAATGTTAATATTTGAATAGTGAATAAAAGCACAGGGTTCAACATCTCCATTAGCGTTAATGTGCATATAACATTTTCCACCAGCTATACAACCATCAACATATTCACCATCATTCCAGAAGTCCATAGTAAATACGGGTTTTTCTTCCCTGAATTTTCTGATTCTATTATACATAAATTCTCTTTGAGTATTTGAAACCATAAGATTAGTAGGTGAGTTAACCCCTACTGGCATATAAGTGAAGTACCAACCAAACTTAGCCCCTTTTTCTATCATTAGATCTAAGTATTCTTCTGAGCCAACAACATCAGTATTTTTGCTATGGTAGCAAGTTGAAAAACCAAAAGGTAATTGTTTAGCTTTTAATAAGTCCATTGCATCAATAACAGCCTTATAAGTTCCCTTGCCTCTACGCATATCTGTTTCTGCTTCAAAGCCCTCAACACTTATAGCTGGTATAAAGTTGCAGACTCTAAGCATCTCATTTGAAAATTCTTCATCTATTAGAGTTCCATTTGTAAAAGCTAAGAAAATACAATCATCATGTTTCTCGCAAAGAGATATGATATCCTTCTTTCTAACTAAGGGTTCACCACCGGAATAAATGTACATATATATTCCAAGTTCTTTACCCTGGCAAATAATTTTATCAAGTGTATCAATATCCATAGATAGCTTATTACCATATTCTGAAGCCCAGCAGCCAATACACTTTAAGTTACATGCAGAGGTTGGGTCCATTAATATATCCCAAGGAATATTGCAATCATATTTTGCTTTTAGTGATTCTCTTCGCTCAGTCCCTAGGATTGCAGATTTCACTATAAAGTTAACAAAAATTTTCTTCCTTACCGAGGGATTAATATCGGTATAAAAGCTTTTAATAAGTGTATTCCAATTGCTATTAGTATCAGAGATTCCTTCACGAATAGTCTCATAGGCACCGCGATAAATATCTCCTTTGTCAAGCTTTTCTACCCAGTTTAATACCTTGGGAATATTTTTCTCAGGGTCTTTTTCGATGTAATTTAATACTTGTTTAATACCTATAGTTTCAAAGGTTTCCTTCAAACTTTTCATAAATTACTCCTCCTATATATAGCATATTAAGGCTATATAAAATAAACTTACTAATCACATACTATGAATCAAAAAGCTTTAATATTACAAGGAGAGCCTATGAAGGTTAAAATTAAGCAGATAATTTGTTGAATTTTCTTTTATATAAAGTATAAACTAGAGTTCCATCTATTGCCCATTGAATTGAAGTTATAATCCAGACAAAAGTAACTGGGAGTCTAAACAAATAAATAGCAGCATACATTAGAGGTAATCTTATAACCCAAGAGGAAAACATTGCGACTTTAAAAGGAGTTTTAGTATCTCCAATGCCTTTTAATGCACCCCCTACAATCATGGATATGCCCATGAAGGGTTGTTCTATTGAAGCAATCATTAAACAGTAAGTTCCTAAGGTGATAACTTCTTTTTCTGATGAGGTAATGAAAAGGTTAATGAGAGTATTAGGAATTATTAAAAACAACATAGAACAAAATAGCATTATAATAACGCCTAAGAAAATAGAGGTGTTAGCATATTCCTTAGCTTTTTTATAATTTCCTTCTCCTATTTTATGGCCCACTAATGTTGTTGCAGCAACAGCAAAGCCCCAACCAGGCATAAAACTTATTGATTCTATTGTGGTGGCAATCTGATTTGAAGCGAAGGAGATAGTTCCTAGTGAAATAATAAATATATTACTTAAAAGTCTGCTTATACTGAAGGCGCTTTCCTGAAGTGCAGAAGGTATAGATAGACGGACTAAAGAGGAAAATTTAGTTCCTTGAAGCTCTATAATATATTTAAATCGAGGTCTGATTTTAGAAAATTTAAATACATAAATGAATATAAAAGCAAATCCTATAATTTGAGCAATACAAGTAGCAGTAGCAGCTCCATTTATACCTAACTCAGGAAGTCCAAATCTACCCCAAATAAGTATATAGTCTAAAGAAATATTTATTATATTAATTATAATTGATGCAATTAGAGGAGTTTTAGTATTACCAGAGCCTCTCAATGTACCATTAAGAGCATTCATTGACATTGAAAAAAAAATACCTATTGAGGCTATCTTCATATATCCGGTTCCTAAGGAAATAACATCATTATTCCCACCAGCTAAGGTAAGAATCTCTTTTGAGAAAAAGAAAAATATGCATGAAAGAAAAAATCCTATTATAAGCGTTAACAAGAAGCCTATAGATGCATATTGTTCAGCACGTTCACTTTTTTTTGCACCTATACTTCTTGCAACTAAGGAAGTTATTCCAATAGATATACCAGAAGCAATGAGTATGTTAGAAAAAGTAGTAATAATTTCTGAAGATAATCCTACAGAACTAACCGAAAGATTTCCTCCATATTTTCCAACCATCATTGTATCAAAAACCCATATCATCATATATAAAATCATCTCTCCTACGGCAGGAAGAGCTAAACTTAATACTTCTTTAATACTGCTTTTATTAATCATAATAAAAATCTCCTCATAGTTTAAGATGAATAACTATTCTTGTCTGAGGTTAATTATATATAAAAAGCACTTTAAATACAAATGATGTTAATTAACTTTTACAGACAACTTTGTATGATATAATTATTGTAAATATAATGCAAAAATCATATTACATATCATGGTAAAATTCTTAGTTGAATCTTCTAAGAGTTGACGGTGACATATAAATTCTTTAATGCATTATAATAAATAAAAAACGAAAGGGAGTTTAATTATATGAAAGCAGAAGTATTTAAAAAGAATAGAGAAGCATTATTTAAACATATGGAGGAAAATAGTATGGCGCTTCTTTTTGCAGGTAAGGCTCCTAAAAAAACTGCAGACGAAGCTTACGAGTTTACTCCAAATAGAAATTTTTATTATCTTACAGGAATAGATGAAGAGGATATAATATTACTTTTAGTTAAGGGAAAAGAAGATAAGGAAATATTATTTATTAAAGAACCAGATTTGGAGTTAGAAAAATGGATAGGAAAATCTATTAGGGATAATGAAGCAATGGAAATAGGGGCATTTGAAGAAATACAATATACAAAAGATTTTGAGAATGAACTTCACAGTTTTATGTTTAAGGAAGGCGTTGAAACAGTATATCTTAACTTGGAAAGGGATAGCTATACTCAGAGAACTACACTAGAAGAGGATTTTGCAAAAACTTTGAAGACTAAATATCCTGATAAGGTCATTAAGAATATTTATAATGAAATTGCTAGTATTAGAATGATAAAGAGTAAAGAAGAAATAAAATATATTAGAGAAGCAATAGATATAACAATTGAAGGTGTTGAGCTTTTAATGAAAAATTCTAAGCCAGGCTTAAAAGAATATGAATTAGAGGCATACTTTGATTTTAATTGTAAAAGAAGAGGTGTTAAGGATTTCGCATTTAAAACAATAGCAGCTGCGGGTGTGAATGCAACTATACTTCATTATGTAGATAACAATTCAGAAATGAAGGATGGAGATTTAATACTTTTTGATTTAGGAGCACAATGTGAATATTATAATGCAGATATCACAAGAACATTCCCTGTAAGTGGTAAGTTTACGGATAGGCAAAAAGAAGTATATGAGGCAGTTTTAAGAGTAAATAAAAAAGTAATAAAAGAATTAAAACCAGGAGTAAATTTTAAGGACGTAAATGATAAAGCTACTGAATGGATTGGCGAGGAATGCGTAAAGCTAGGCCTTATAGCAGATAAAGAAGATGTTAGAAAATACTACTGGCACTCTATAGGACATAGTTTAGGTTTAGATACTCATGATGTAGGTAAGAGGAATGTGGAACTTAGACCAGGTATGGTATTTACTGTAGAGCCAGGTATATATATTAATGAAGAAGGAATTGGAGTAAGGATAGAAGATGATGTACTTATTACTGAAGACGGTAATGAGGTATTGACAAAGAATATGATAAAAGAAGTTCACGAAATAGAAGAATTTATGAAATAAATTTTCAAAGCTAAACATAATTATAAAAAGTTACATTATAATTTTGTAAAAGTGGTATAATATAGGTAATAAGTTTAGGGGAGATGATTTTATGATAAGTGAAGTTAAAAAACTGTTACTAGCAGGAGTTGGAGCAGTATCAACTACTTATGAGAAGGCATCTGAGGCAATAGACGAGTTAGTGGAAAAAGGTAGAATAACAGTTGAAGAAGGAAAAGAATTAACTGAGGAATTAAAGACAAACTTCTCTAATAAGGCAAAAGAAGTTAAACCACTAAATAGAGAGGCTGTAGAAGAATTGTTAAGGGAACTTGGTTATGTAAAAAGAGAAGAATTAAATCAATTAGTTAAAAGAATAGAGGCTTTAGAACAGAAGAATGTTTAAAAGCACAAAGTAATCAAGAGGATGTCAAAGAATGATAATATAGGGTTTTTACGGGAAACATAATTTATTCATACATAAATAAGTTATTAGTTGAACTTAAAACCCTATATCATTATAATAACATCCTCTTATCTTATATTTAAGGATTTTGTAAAGGTGGGAAGAGCAAGTGAAAAAATACACTTTAGATAGATTTAGACAGATTGTATCTGTACTTACATACTATGGAATTGGGTTGATAAAAGAAAATAAAGCTGAAGATAAAAAGAAACAAGCTGAAAATTTTAGAAAAGCCTTTGAAAAACTTGGTCCTACCTTTATAAAGATAGGGCAAATCTTAAGTACTAGACCAGATATTGTTCCAGAAGAGTATATTATAGAACTAAAAAAGCTGCAAAATGATGCAGTTAAGATGTCTATTGAAGATGTTAAAAATGTATTTAGAGAAGAAATGAAAAAAGAAATAAATGAATGTTTCTTGGAGTTCAACGAAGTTCCATTAGCATCAGCATCAGTATCGCAGGTACATGAAGGAATACTAAAAGATGGACGAAAAGTTGTTATTAAAGTTCAAAGACCCAACATTAAGAAACTAATGGAAGAGGATATTAGGATATTAATTCGGTTAGCTAGACTTATAAAAGGAAGAATAAAAGAAACTTTAGTAGATCCTTTAGAAGCATTAAATGAAATAAAAGCGATGACAGAAAAAGAGTTGGACTTTAGGATTGAGGGAGAAAATTTAAAACAGTTTAAAGAAAACAATATTAATGTAATACCTCTTAAAGTACCAGATGTAGTCAATGAATTTAGTGCAGAAAAGGTATTGGTAATGGAAAAGATTGAAGGTTATAAAATTAATGATAAGGAGACATTAATAAGTAAGGGATATGATCTTGACGATATATCTCAAAAATTAGTTTCTATATATTTTAAACAAGTTTTTAAAGATGGTTTTTTTCACGGTGATCCACATCCAGGAAATATATTTATATCTGAGAAGAAGATATGTTTTATAGACTTTGGAATAATGGGAGAAATTTCTCCAGAAATCAAAGCAGCGTTAAATGATGTTATCATAGCATTAGGAACTAAAGATATTAATAAAATCGTTGATTTTATACTATCAATTGGAGTCAAGAATGGAAAGGTAGAGAGAAATGTCCTTTATATGGATGTAGAAAACTTTTTAGATATATATTTAGGAACCTCCCTAAAAAACATAAAAATTTCTCAAATGCTGCAAGAATTGATGTTTATTTCTTCTAAAAATAATATATTGATGCCAAGAGATCTTGTGCTTTTAGCTCGAAGCATGGTGATATTTGAGGGGGTAATTACAGAATTGTCTCCTAATGTTGATATATTAACATTACTTATGAATACCATAAGCAGCGGGAATAAGTTCTTTTTTCTAAAGGATATGACGAAAGAAGAATTAATATATAGGGCATATGATTTCGCTAAGAGTACCTTCTCCATCCCAACAAAATTCTTGGAACTTGTAGATAGTGTAAAAGGAGGAAGGGCTAAATTTTTACTCCAAGTTGAAGACTTAGACAAATCAATTCAAGCTTTGAATAAAATGGTAAATAGGGTAGTGTTTTCAATGATTATTGCAGCAATGATTATTGGTTCTTCATTAATAATATACAATCAAGGACCCATACAAATTTATGGAATGTCGCTAATAGGTTTAGGCGGATATTTTGTTGCGGCTATTTTAGGCTTGTGGCTTATAATTAGCATAATTAAATCAGGAACATTATAATATTTTATGAAATTAATTACATATTGCAAGTTGAAAAAAATAAACTTGCATATGTAACGCGTAAAGTCTTTACATTATTAAAATTTGTGTTAAAATTGAAACTATAAGATAAATAAAAATTCATTTGGGGGTATATTATGAATAGAATTCCTTACTCAATGATGACGCAGCATCCGGATAATGTAGATACATATGTATCAATACAACAAGAACCACAAGAGGCTATAGATGGTTTAACATTCCAAAAAGATGGGGGTCTTGGAATAGATGAGATAATGATTGACTTTGAAGGGAAATTAACACCTTATCATCAAACATCTCAAGTAGCTTTAGGGTTAATAGGAAAGGGAATAATTCCAGGAAAAGATGTAGCAATTACACCTAGAATTCCTAATGCAAATAAAGAATCAGTATTTAGACAATTAATGAGTATAATGTCAATAGTTGAAACAAACGTTCAAGCTTATCAACACACAGGATATCAAGCTATAAAAGAAGTAGTTGTGCCAATGGTTGAGACAGGTGAAGAAGTGTGTCAATTTCAAGACAGAGTTAATTCAGTTATTGAATTAGGAAATAAGAACTATGATATAAAGTTTGAAGAAAACTCAATAAGAATAATTCCGCTAGTTGAAGGAGTACCAGCATTAGTAAATATAGATAAGATATTTGATGAGTTTTACCATGCATCAGAGGAGAAAGGTGCTAAATTTGACTCCTTAAGATTCATGCTTGCTCGTTCTGACTCAGCGATGTCCTATGGATTAATATCAGGAGTTTTATCTGTACTTATGGCAATTGATAAGGCATATAAGTGGGGAGAGGAACATGATGTTGAAGTGGCACCAATATTAGGTTGCGGATCACTTCCTTTTAGAGGACATTTTACTGCTGAAAATGTTGATAGCATGATTAAAACATATGGTGGGGTTAAAACTTTTACTCTTCAATCAGCTTTAAGATATGACCATGGTCCTGAAAAGGCAAAAGAAGCTGTAAATAAGCTTAATAGTAGTATAGAAAAATCAGTTCCTAGAAACTTCTCAGAGGAAGATGTAGAGTTAATGAAAGAATACATAGGTATATTTTCAAAACATTACTTAACAACTTTCCTAAAAATAATAAACACAGTTTCTTTCGTATCTGACTTTATTCCTAAGAATAGAGATAGATTAACTAAGACTAAAACAGGATTAGAGTATTCAAGAGAACTTCCAGAAATAGATAAGATTGCAGACTGGGTAAAAGATTCTAAATTAAAGGAAGAATTACTTTCTATTGATCTTAATGTAGAATTCTCGGTACCTAGAGCAATATCTTATACTGGAGCTATGTATACATTAGGTATGCCACCAGAATTTTTAGGAATGGGAAGAGGTCTCAAAGAAATAAAAGAAAAGTACGGACAAGAAGGAATAGATAAACTTAAAGAATTCTACCCACAAATAAGAAAGGACTTTAGATTTGCAGCTCTGTTTGCAAATGCAAAGGTTCCAAAGAAAATAATAGATGAATCTGCTAGATTAGAATATGAGCAAGATTTAAAACTAGCAAATGAAATTTTAGACTTAGGAGTAGATTTCGAATATCTTAACGATAATGAATTCTATCACACACTTTTAAAAACAACTAAGCCTATAGTGATGCACTTAATGGGTGTTGAAGAAGATGTGCTTTCAAGTAAAACTGAAGAATTGAAAATCCTAAACGAATGGATAGTTAGAATGGGAAAAGCAAGAGGAAGTATAGGATAGAAATTTAAATGAGGAACTCAAAATATTTTGAGTTCCTCTTTATTTATTATAAGTTACAACTATTCAGATAGAGAATCATCCCTAGAAGGGAAGTTTACATATTTATTTACAAAGATTGCAATGATTATGCCTACAGCAGTTTCAATAATTCTGTTGATTGCATAACCATAACTTGTAAGTCCCTTTAGATTTGTAGTTATAGCTAGAAAAACTACGCAACTAATTGATACGGAGGCAGTTTTTTTTATTAAAACTCCAGTATATATAACTATTACGATTCCTAAACTAACTAGTAAAGGTAGAGGTATTGGAACAAAAGGATATATAAATATGAAAAGTATACCATTTAATCCACCAACTAAAGTACCGATTAATCTGTTTTTTCCAGCCTTCATAGAGTTCTCAACTGAATCACCCATACATATCACAGATGCTATGCAGGCATAAAATGGTGACTGTCCCCAACGGATTATTTCAAAAAATAATATACATGCTAATACGGATAATGCAGTTTTAACATTTCTTAGTCCGATCTTAGGTAAGGTTTTTAGCTTCATAAGGTACCTCCAAATGTTAGATTTCATTAGTTTCAATTATAGGGTTTTTTATAGGAAACTTAACTTAAAACCCTATATAATATAATACAATATTTATTTAATTATTAGAACCTTATGAGAAGGAATATATGCTTGGATTTAAAAGAAAATTGATAAATAATGATTGAATTTAAGAATTTATGTAAATTTATAATATAATGTAGTAAAATTATAAAGAAGCAAAAAAATGGAGGAATCTATGGATAATAAAGAAACTGCAAGAACTTTAATGGATTTTGCAATCCTTACAAAGAGATTAATTAGAAAATTTAATACTTATAAATATGATACTAGATTAACAGTAGAGCAATTTAGGACTCTTACTGCATTAAATTCAAAAGAAAGAATAACCTTAAAGGAGTTATCTCAAACTATAGAAGTGTCCACTTCAAGTATTTGTATTATGCTTAATAGATTATCAGATGAGAATCTTGTATATAGAGAAACTGATGAAAATGATAGAAGAAATACCTTTTATGGACTTACTGAAGAGGGTAAAAAACTCTTAGAGAGAGAAAATGAGAAGATGCTTGAAGAGCTTGGAAAACACCTTGAATTTTTAACGCCTGAAGCAAAAGATATATTAAATAGAAATCTTAGAGAAGTAGAACCTATATTGGATAAATTTTTTAAAACCTTATAATATTGACAGTAATTTAAAATTGGAATAATATATTATTTATAGTCTGAAAATAAATTCTTAATTAAATGCTAAGAAAAGAAGAGTAGCAAGATGGAAACTCTTATAAGAGAGCTGGGGAAGGTGAAAGCCAGTGAGTGAAAATTTTGTGAAGATGGTCTTGGAGTAGGTCTTCTGAACTATATGATTAAAGTTTAATTTATATCATAATGTTAGGGAGTCACGGGAGCAACCGTTATATTGCAGGGTAATCATCAGGTTACTTATAAAGGTGCTATTTGGTAACATTAGCATAAAGTAGAGTGGTAACACGTATAATGCGTCTCTACATAGGGAAAATCCTATGTAGGGACTTTTTTTTACTTATATTAAGGGAGGAATTCATTTATGTGTAAAAACAAAACCTATTATATTACAACCCCAATATATTACCCATCTGCAAATTTGCATATAGGTAATACATATACAACAGTAGCAGCTGACGCTTTAGCTAGATTCAAAAGACTAACAGGATATGATGTAATGTTCTTAACTGGTACAGATGAGCATGGTCAAAAAATCCAAAGAATAGCTGAAGAAAAAGGAGTAACTCCTATAGAATATGTTGATGGAATTGTTGCTGGAATTAAAGATCTTTGGGATATTATGCATATAAGCTACGACAAGTTTATAAGAACTACTGAAAATTATCATATGAAGGCAGTTCAAGATATATTTAAGAAGCTTTATGATCAAGGTGATATATATAAAGATTCATACGAAGGTTGGTATTGTACACCATGCGAATCATTCTGGACTGAAACTCAGCTTGTGGATGGAAAATGTCCTGACTGTGGAAGACCAGTAGAAAAGGCGAAAGAAGAAGCTTACTTCTTTAAAATGAGCAAATATGCAGATAGACTAATTAAGCATATAGAAGATAATCCACATTTTATACAACCTGAATCAAGAAAAAATGAAATGGTTAATAACTTCTTAAAGCCAGGTCTTCAAGATTTATGTGTTTCAAGAACAAGCTTTAACTGGGGAATCCCAGTAACTTTTGATACAGACCATGTAGTTTATGTTTGGATAGATGCACTTTCTAACTATATTACAGCATTAGGATATGGTGGAGAGGATAAATCTTTATATGAAAAATATTGGCCAGCAGATGTACATTTAATTGGAAAAGATATTTTAAGATTCCATACAATTTATTGGCCAATTATGCTAATGGCATTAGGTGAACCATTACCAAAGCAAGTTTTCGGCCATGGTTGGTTACTAGTAGATGGTGGAAAAATGTCAAAATCTAAAGGTAATGTAGTTGATCCTGTAGTTCTTGTAAAAGAATTTGGAGTAGATGCAGTAAGATATTACTTACTTAGAGAAATACCTTTTGGAGCAGATGGATTATTTAATAATGAAATATTCATTAAGAAAATTAATTCTGATTTATGCAATGATTTAGGTAATTTATTATCTAGAACTGTAGCAATGGTTGAAAAATACTTTGGAGGAATAATTCCAGCTCCGTTAGCTAAAGAAGATATTGATGATGAGCTTATTAAGCTAGCGTTAGAAACACCAAAGAAAGTTGAAGAAGCAATTGATCATTTAAAGATACCAGAAGCTTTAGAAGAAATATGGACACTTATAGGAAGAGCTAATAAGTACATTGATGAAACTACACCATGGATATTAGCAAAAGATGAAGATAAGAAGGATAGATTAGGAACTGTTCTATATAACTTATCAGAAAGCTTAAGATTTATAAGCGTATTAATACTTCCATTCTTACCTGATACATCAAAGAAGATAAGTGAACAAATTAATACTGAAGTTGATACTTGGAATTCTCTTTCAGCATTTGATGGTACAGCAGCAGGAACAAAAGTAGTAAAAGGTGAGAACTTGTTCCCTAGAATTGATGTTGATGCAAAACTTAAAGAACTAGAGGCACTAAAAGAAGCTTCAATAAAAGCTAATAAACAAATTGAAATTAAGCCTATTAAAGAAGAAATAACTATAGAAGATTTTGAAAAAATAGATCTAAGAGTAGTTAAAGTTTTAGAGGCAGAATCAATAAAAGGAGCTAAAAAACTTTTAAAGCTTAAAGTTGATTTAGGTGGAGAGCAAAGACAAGTGGTTTCAGGAATAGCAAAATATTATAAACCTGAAGAGTTAGTTGGAAAAAATGTTGTACTTGTAGCAAACTTAAAGCCTGTAAAATTAAGAGGTGAATTATCTCAAGGCATGATCTTAGCTGCAGCGACAGATGATGATTCAGAACTTGTTGTAGTTAATCCAGGAGAATTACCAACTGGAAGTGAAGTAAGATAGTTTAAGAGATATTCAATAAATTTCAGAGGTTAGGTAATAGGGGTTTTTTATAGGAAACTAAATTTATTCTTGTTTGAAAATATCAGTTTCAGGACATTTTCAGGCATGGATAAATTATTAGTTGAACTTAAAAACCCATAATAGGGGCTTTTTATTATCTAAACTCTGATTTTATAAATAGGGGGTATATTGTGAAGATAGTTATTGGAAATGCATGGCCTTATGCTAATGGATCGTTACACGTAGGTAGATTATCCTCCTTAATGCCAGGAGATATTCTGGCTAGATATCATAGATTAATGGGCGATGAAGTAATCTTTGTTTCAGGTAGTGACTGTAATGGTACGCCAATCTCCATAAAAGCAAAAGAAGAAGGGGTAGCACCTGAGATAATATCTGAGAGGTACAATGATGAGTTTAAAGACTGTTTTGAAAAACTAGGATTTTCTTATGATTTATTTGGAAAAACAAGTTCACCCTACCATCATAAAATAGTTAAAAAATTTATATTAGAGCTTTATGAAAAAGGATATATATATGAAAAATCTGTTACTCAGTATTATTGCAATGAATGTGGAGAATTTTTAACTGATAGATTGATAGAGGGCATTTGTCCGCATTGTCACGGTACAGCAAGAGGAGATCAATGCGAGGAATGTTCTGAGATTCTTGACCCGGAGGATTTAATTGATAGAAAGTGTAAGGCCTGTGGAAAAGAACCAGAGGTTAAAGAGGTGAATCATCTATTTTTCTCTCTTTCTAAGTTTGAGAATGATGTAAGAAAACTTTGGATTAAGCAAGATGGCTGGAGAGAGAATGCTATAAAGCTTACTAAAAGATATCTTGATGAAGGGCTTAGAGATAGGGCTGTAACTAGAAATATCTCCTGGGGAGTAGAAGTACCCCTTAAAGGGTATGAGGACAAAAGAATATATGTATGGATTGAGGCGGTAATGGCATATCTATCTTCAAGTATTAAGGTTTGTGAAGATAGAGGGGAAGATTGGGTAGAATATTGGCAGGATGAGGATTCAAGAATTTATTTCGTCCACGGAAAAGACAATATACCATTCCATACTGTTATTTTTCCTGCTCTTTTAAATGGGCTTGGGATTAAAAAGCCTAATTTAAGAATAATATCTTCAGAATATATGAATTTGGAAGGAAAGAAATTCTCTACGACAAAGAATTGGGCAGTATGGCTTCCTTATATGGTGAAAAATTATGACCCAGATGCAATAAGATATTCTTTAACTATTAACGGTCCAGAAACCAAGAATACAGATTTCTCTTGGAGAGAATTTGTAAATTCAAATAATGGAGAACTTCTAGGTGCCTTTGGAAATTTTGTTAACAGAACATTAGTATTTATCCACAAAAACTTTGGTGGAAAGCTTTCAAATTGTGAATTAAATCCTAAATGGAAAAAGGAATTTTTTGATTTATATGTAGAAGTAGGAGAGAAAATAGAGGATGGAGAATTTAGAAGTTCGCTAGAAGATATTTTTACATATATAAGAAAAGCTAATAAATTTTTCGATGATGAAAAACCATGGATAAAAATTGAGAAAGATAAAAAAAGTTGTGAAAAGACACTGTATACTTGTGTTCAAATAATAGCAAACCTTTCAAACTTATTAGAACCGTTTATACCTTTCTCATGTGAAAAAATAAGAAAGTTTCTTTCAATACAAGTTCCTACATGGAGCTTTATTGAAATCAAAGAACCAAAGGTTGGAGAGGTTTCAGTACTTTTTGAGAGAATAGATAAGATTAAAGCAACGGAAGAACTAATTAAACTTAAAGAAGAAAAAGTGTAAAAAAAGAAGACTCTTGAAAATCTGATCAAAGGGGGATAAGATTTATTCAAGAGTCTTAAAATATGATGGTATAAGGGTAAATAATAATGCTTTAACAACTTTACAATACTAAATATATAGTATTAATGTGTCAAATAAGTGTCAAAATAAAATTATTTATTAAATTCGATTTCTTCTAAATCTAATATTTTAATATTTTTGCGATCATAATCTATTAAGCCATCTTTTTTCATGTTCATAAGTTCTCTTGATAAGGAAGGTCTTTGAACGCCTAGTTTATCAGCCCACTCCTTTTTTGACATGTTCAAACAAATGTCTAAAGACTTTTCTTTATTATAGATATCTAAAATATAATCACAAATCATTTGTCTTAGAGATTTCATGCTGACCTGTTTTAATTTTGAGCTTAAAGCCATAGCTTTATTTGATAATACCTTTAAGAATATAAGTAAAAATTCATAATTTCTTTGCAGTAAGGTCGCAACATAAGATTTTCTTATGTGAAATACTTTAGCAGAATTTTTACATACTACTGACATCGGATAGAAATGCATATCACCAAAAAGAAGATTTTCTCCAAAAACATTTCCTTTTTCTAATGTAGAAACTATAAGTATATTGCCTTCAGAGTCTAATTTAACTATTTCTATGGTTCCTTCCGCAACCACACTAAGATGGTTACATTCTTCACCTTCCATAAATAATATATCTTCAGAACTATAACTTTTTAAAAAGGCTTCTTTTGAGGTAGCTAGAGAATTTAATTCTTCTTCAGAAAAAGATTTAAATAATTTACAGGCTTTCAGCCCTTCCAGTAATATAGAGTTATCCAAAATAAAACCTCCTTGATATTTATCGCATAATTAATAATATAATCTGAGAAACGTATAGGATTTTAGGTTTTCTATAAAAACCTTATAAGGTTTTAAGTTCAACTAATAATTTATTCATGCCTGAAAATGTCTAGAAACCGACATTTTTAAACAAGAATAAATTAAGTTTCCTATAAAAACCTTATTGTATCTTTATTGTACAGATGAAAATAATAGTTGTATAGAGTTTTAAGTTTAACTAATAACTTATTTATGTAAGAATAAATTAAGTTTCCAATAATAAACTCAGTAAATTAATTGATTTAGATTGTTGAATTTACTTAACTGTAAATCTATAATAAACAATGTAATTATAGGTAATTAGTTATTATATGAATAAAATTAAAAAAATATGCAATAATCTATAAATGTGGGGTGTAAAGAATGGAAAAGAAGTATAACATAATAGATTCTCATGCACATTATGATGATGAGGCTTTTGATGAGGATAGGGAAGAAGTATTAAAACAAATTCATCAAGAGGGAGTAACTGCAGTTTTGAATTGTGGTTCATCTTTAAAGGGACTAAGAAAATCATATGTATTAGCAAGTAATTATGATTTTTTCTATTGTGCGTTGGGAATACATCCAGAGAATGCCGATGAATTCTCAGAAGATACAGCTCAAGAAATAAGAGAGAAAAGTAAAAATACTAAAGTAAAAGCTATAGGAGAAATAGGTTTAGACTATTATTGGGATGAAAATCCACCTAGGGAAGTACAAAAAGAAGTTTTTAGAAAACAAATGAGTTTAGCAGAGGAATTAGGATTACCTGTAGTAATTCATGATAGAGATGCTCATGCAGATACATTAGAAATACTAAAAGAATATCCAAAGGTTACAGGAGTAATTCATTGTTTTTCTGGAAGTGTAGAATTCGCAAGAGAATGCATAAAATTAGGATATTATATTGGCTTTACAGGAGTAGTAACATTTAAGAATGCAAAAAAGATATTAGAGGTTGCTAAAGATGTACCTATGGACAGAATATTAGTTGAAACAGATTGTCCTTATATGGCACCGACTCCTTATAGAGGAAAGAGAAATAAGTCTAGCTATATTGAGTATATTATAGAAAAATTGGCTGAAATCAAAGAAATTGACCCCAAATCAGCGAACAAACTATTTAATGATAATATTAACAGGTTGTTCAATATGGAAAAATAAGGTAAAATTATCTTTGCAAGTTTTATTTTGGTGGTGAAACAAACAAAAGAAGATCCTATAACCAAGCTTTGGGCTGAAGAAATGTACATTCCCTATTACGTAACTGTTTAATATAATCTAAAAAATCTTGTAATAAAGTTAACAAGATTGCCAGCCCCTTTTGAAAATTATCTTCTAGGTTACTTTAAAATTGAGAGTTGATTAATTGTGGGTTAGAAGTTTTAGATTATAGATATATTAAGTTATCATCTTATTTATTATTTATTATGCAAAAGTTGCATTTTTAACAGTTACAACAAATTGCAGGAGATGTTAAGTTTGACAAGCATTTAAATTTCGTTTATAATGCAAAAGACACTCTTGCCAAAGGAGGGAATATTATGGTAGAAAAATTCAAGGTTAATGCTAAAAGAGTTTTTTCTAACGGTCCTAAGGCAAAAATCGTGTTGTTTTTAATAGTAGCATCAATGTTAATACTGACAATTTACAACATGAAAAAGACAGTGATTGTTCGTATAGACGGCGAAGAACAGAGTATATTGACATACGCAGGGACTGTTAAAGGGGCGCTACAAGGCAGTAACATATCTCTATCATCTAAAGATAAGGTAGAACCTGGATTAGATACTATGCTTAATGACAATGAGGTAATAACTGTTAAGAAAGCTGTATCAGTAGAGGTTACCGTAGATGGTAAAGACCAAAAAATTGAAACTGCCGAAAGTAACATTAATGATATGTTAGCAGCTGAAAACATTCAACTTGGTGACGATGATAAACTAAGTGTTGATGCTGACACCCCAATAACAGAAGGGTTGAAGTTTAAAATAATAAGAGTTCAAACAAAAGATGTAGTTGAAACTAAAATATTAGACTTTGATACCATCGTTAAAAATGATGACAGTATGGATAAAGGATTTACAAAAACTGTTCAGGAAGGAACTCCAGGAGAAAAGGAAGTTACAGTCAGAGTAAGTTACGAGGACGGTGTAGAAGTTAGTAGGAAAACAGTTAGTGAAAAAGTTACTAAGGAACCTACTAGTAAAGTAGTATCAGAAGGTACTAGGAATTTCATCGCACTCTCCAGAGGTGGAGATACAAAACTTTACTATCAAAAAGTAATTTCCGTTATGGCAAGTGCCTATACTGGAGGAGGTACAACTGCAACAGGAACTTCCCCAAGAAGAAATCCATCAGGAATAAGTACAATAGCTGTTGATCCAAGAATAGTTCCTTTAGGTTCAAAGGTTTATGTTGAAGGATACGGCTATGCTATTGCAGAAGATACTGGTGGAGCCATAAAGAATAATAAAATAGATATTTATATGAATTCCAATAGAGAGTGTTACAGTTGGGGAGTAAGAAGTGTAAATCTATATGTTGTCGCATATCCAGGACAGTGGTAAAATGAAGAGGTGACTCAGCAGTGAGTCATCTTTTTCAATTTTTAATGAAGGGAGAAATTCCATTGATTAAGGAAGTTATCGTAGTAGAAGGAAGAGATGATGTTACAGCTGTTAAAAAAGCTGTAGACTCTGAAATAATTGCAGTAGGTGGATTTGGAATAAATAGCAAGGTAATAGATAGAATAAAAGAAGCACAAAAAAGAAAAGGAGTAATAGTACTTACTGATCCAGATTATGCTGGTGAAAAGATTAGAAGTATTATAGCTAAAAGAGTACCAGGAATTAAGCATGCTTATATAGGAAGAGATGAAGGTACTAAGGATGGGGATATTGGAGTAGAAAATGCCACACCTGAAGTTATATTAAAAGCCTTAAATAGAGCAAAGGCTACAGTGATAGAAAAAAGAGACTTTTTTACCATTGAAGATATGATGTTCTTTAAGTTAACTGGGGACAATAAGGCTAGAGAGAGAAGACATTTACTAGGAAAAGCTTTAGGAATAGGTTATGGTAATAGCAATCAATTAATCTCAAGATTAAATAATTATGGAATAACCAAGGAAGAGTTTGTAGAAGCTATGAATGAAATAGAAAAACTTATGGAGAGTGAAAAATAATTTATGGATGTAAGTACTCAAGATTTAGTAAAAAAATATAATTTTAGATTTACCAAAAGTTTAGGACAAAATTTCCTTATAGATGATTCAGTATTAGAAGATATTGTTTCAGGGGCAGAGATTGGTCCAGATGATTTGGTTATAGAGATAGGGCCTGGAGTAGGAACATTAACTAGAGAGCTTTTAAAAAAAGCAAAGAAGGTTGTAGCAATTGAGTTAGATTCTGAGTTAATTCCTATATTAACAGATGAATTGGGGGATAATCCTAATTTTAGATTGGTACATGAAGATGCCTTAAAAGTAGATTTTAATGAAATAATAGGAGAAGAGAAAAGTGTTAAATTAGTAGCTAACTTACCATACTATGTAACAACTCCTATAATAGCAAGACTTTTAAATGAAGGATATAATTTTAAATCTTTAACTATAATGATCCAAAAGGAAGTTGCAGAAAGAATAAATTCTGAGCCTAACTGCAAGGAATATGGAGCAATTTCTATTTTAGTTCAATATTTTTGCGACACTAAAATAATAAGAAAAGTTTCTCCAGCATCTTTTATGCCAAGGCCAAAAGTTGATTCAATAGTTATTAGATTAGATAAATTAGATAAGCCTAGGGCAGAATTAAAAGATAAAGAGTTATTTTTTAGTATAGTAAGAAACTCCTTTAATATGAGAAGAAAAACTTTATGGAATGCTCTAAAATCCTTTGGATTAAGCAAGGAAGATTTAGAAGAAGTATTTCTTAAGGCTGGTATAGATCAAAAAAGAAGAGGGGAAACATTAAGTATCGAAGAATTTGGAGAATTAGCAAATTCGCTTTACATAGTAAAACATAGAGGATAGTTAATTTAATTTATATTATTAAAAAAGAAGCAAAAGCTTCTTTTTTTATTTTATATTTTATTTGTGGCCAAATTTTTTAGAGCATCTCCGTCAACTCTATACATAGTCCAATCTTCAAGAGGTTTTGCTCCAAGACTTTTGTAAAACTTTATAGATGGCTCATTCCAATCTAGACAAGACCATTCTAATCTTCCGCAGCCTCTTTCTAATGCTAAGTTTGCTAAGTAGGTTAATAAGTCTTTACCAAAGCCTTTTCCACGTTGGTTTGGCCTAATATATAAGTCTTCTAAGTATATGCCTGCACGACCAAGAAATGTAGAGAAGCTATGGAAGAAAAGCGCATATCCAACAGATTCTCCGTCTAATTCCCCAATTAGAACTTCGGCAGATTTTTTATTAAATAACCATTCTTTTAAGATTTCCTCAGTAGCAACTACCTGATCAAGTAGATTTTCATATTCGGCTAATTCTTTTATAAATCCTAAAATGCTAGGTATATCTTCTTCTTTTGCAGCACGGATAGTGAAATCATTATTCATAAAAGGCCCCCCTATAAACTATTAATATAATAGTATTTTAGTACATTATGTATGCCAGGTACAGAACTTTTAAAATCTTTGAACATATTTAAACTATTTAAACATATAATGTAACGAATAAATATAGTGGAGGGACCCTTAGTTGGCACATGGAAAATTATATAGAAGTTTTATAATTCTACAAGAAGACGAAAAAGGACATTCAATAGCAGAAGATAAGCCTCTTTCTGGTTATGCGAAGATAGAAGCTAAAGATGAAAGGTGCAAGATATCTTTTTATGCTCAGAATATTAAAAAAGATGGACATAAACATTATATGGTACTAATTTCAGGTAAGAAGGATAATAAGCAGATAATAAATTTAGGTGAAGTGAACATAACAGACATAGGTAAGGTAGAGGTTTCTACAGAATACTTAGCAGATAACATAGGGGGAGTAGGAATCAGTTACGATAAAGTATCAGGAGCTGCTATATATAAAGATTCAGATGGCAAGAAAATGTTTCTAATTACCGGATTTATGAGTGGGGAACAACCAAAAGATAAATGGAAAGATTATAAAATAACAAGAGCACAAGGTGTAGAGGAAGTAAAATTAGAAAATAGAATAAAAGATGTTGAACAAGTTAAGGTCGTTGAAGAAGTTAAATCAGCTCCAGAAAATGTGACTCAAGAAAAAGTTGCTCCAGAAAAAGTTGAAGCTGGTGATATGAGGGAAGAAGAAACATTACCTATTTCTGAGGAAAGCAAAAATGTTGAAGAAGTAGAAGAAGTCAAAGTAGTAAATGAAGAAGAGACAAGAGAAGAAAGTCCAATTATACAGG
Organism: Clostridium sp. 'White wine YQ'; assembly: GCF_028728205.1. Classification (NCBI taxonomy): domain Bacteria; kingdom Bacillati; phylum Bacillota; class Clostridia; order Eubacteriales; family Clostridiaceae; genus Clostridium; species Clostridium sp. 'White wine YQ'. The sequence continues at coordinate 71,493 of NZ_JAQYUU010000003.1, read as the reverse complement.
AAGAAGAGGTAAAAGAAAGTAGTAATGAATTTGTAGTTGAAGAGCCGATTAATGAAGTAAGAGAAGAAGAAAATCCTTTTGATAAATATGAAGAATCTCTTGAAGCTCAAAACTATGAAGAAGAATTTAGAATTCAGGGAACAGTTGGAGAATTTTTTGAATCCCTAGCAGAAGACTTCGAAATGGATAGGCATAAGAATAAGAAGAAGGATATAAAACATACAAAATGGTACAAAGTATATATAGCTAGTCTAGATGATATGACCAATATTACAGACTATAATAAGTATACAGTAATATATTATCCTATGATTAATTATTATCCATATTTCAAAAAATATGGACATTATAATATTGGATATAAGTGCAATAAAAAAGGAAAGATGCAATATATAATTTACGGAATACCTGGTAAGAAAGATAAGAGTGATCAACCATATGGTGGTAAAACAGGCTTTGTAACCTGGATGGAAGATGAAACATTAGGTAAGGATTTAGGCTATTGGTTAATGTTTTATGATTTCAGAAATTCTGTTATTGTTATTCCAACAGAAAATTAAAGTAAAATATTTATTATTTAGAAAAAGAGGCTTGCCTCTTTTTTTATTTTATATAAAGAATAAGAATATTAAGAGAATAAGGGTTATTATGTAATTTGATTTTAGATTCATAAAGAGAATAATAGGTAAACATCAATAGTATAAATAATAGTAATACTAATAGAAAAAATGGGGGACTTTATGAATAAAAAACAATTAGCAATAACAGTTATGTTATTATTTTTGATGGGTTTGCTTTTTGTAGGACAGGGAATATTTGATGAGAAATTCAAGATGATTGCGCTCATGAATAATAATATTTCTACTTTTAAAGAGTATTCTTCAAAGGATGAAGAAGTTAAATTTTTACTACCACAAGAATGGAGTACTACTACTCAAAGCTTCCCTGGGAATTATATCTTATATAATAATAATTTCTCTGATAGTAAATTAGGAATATACGGATATATTCAATTGATTAACTATACTGAAGATGAAGAAAAGTTAATTGAATTTGATAAGAAATACATAAAGGATGAAATAAAAGATTATGAGAAGGAGCAATTAAAAGATAAGAAATATCGAGGAAGTAAGGTTTCCTTCGAAACCATAGATAATAAATCTAATAAATATATAAATAGGATTTATTATATCAGACTAGATGAAGAGAAGATAGCTAAAATAGCCTTCAAAGTTAATTCAAATGACTATAAAGAAAGTTATGAAAATATTTTTACTTCAATAGTGGATTCTGTTAAATAAATTTGATAAAGAAGAGATTAAGTATTATAATTTATTATATTAAGGAGAAGCTATGCTTCTCCTTATTTAAAAGGAATCTTTTAGGAGGAAAGATGAAATTTATATTGTTTGAAATATTCGGGGTTGAAGTTTACGGATATGGATTTATGATTGCATTAGGGATAATAATTGCAATTTTACTAATAGATAAAAGGGGAAAAAAGAGAGGATACAATGTAGATCATATATTCAATATGACTTTAATAGCTGTTTTAAGTGGTGTAATAGGTGGAAAAGTACTTTACTATATAACTGAGTGGAAAAGTATAATAAATGAACCTAAGCTTCTTATAGACAATATTGGAGCAGGCTTTGTTATATATGGAGCTATTATTGGGGGAGCAATAGGAGTTGTTTTATATTCAAGAAAAAAAGGGTGGAATTTATTAGAGATATTTGATCTGATAATTCCAACAGTAGCACTTGCTCAAGGCTTCGGCCGTATTGGATGCTTTTTAGCTGGGTGTTGTTATGGTAAGGAGACAGATCTTCCTATTGGGGTAGTATTTCCAGAAAATTCATTAGCACCTTTTGGAGTTAGAATTATACCTACACAATTGTTTTCAGCTGTGTTTGATATACTCCTATCACTTATATTATTTAGATATGATTTAAGGAACAAAAAAAATGGAAGAGTTTTTGCTCTTTATTTAATTATATATAGTACTGGAAGATTTATCATTGAGTTCTTTAGGGATGACCCTAGAGGAGCAGTATCAGTTTTATCAACATCACAATTTATTTCTATATTTACATTGATAGCTGGTATTTTGTTGTTTAACATAAGTAAAATATTGAAAAGGGAGAAGGAAGATGTTAAAAAAAATTAGCAAAGCTTTAATACCCATATTAGTGTTCTCTAATTTGCTAGTGGGATGTTCATTTATAGATAATACCAAAATAAAAATGGGACTTAAAAATAATGATTTTGAATATATAAAAAATGAAAATGTAAATCAAATAATTATACAAAGCACAAGAGATATAGGCTTTAGATTTGTGGTTACTGATAAAAGGACAATTCAAGATATGTATTCACTTCTTTCTTCATCAAAAGAAGCTAAAGAAAAAACTGATTTAGAACCTGATTATATATTTGAGATGCATATGGGTGATGAAGTTAAAAAATTTAATTATGTAGTAGGGGTTAATTCTAAGGATAAGGGAAATTTTTATGACGATAATAAGATATATTCTGTATCAAGTAGATTAGACAATGATATAATACAAAATTTATCATTTGTTAGAAAACCTAGAGAATTTGCAAGCATATATTTCGGAAGTATCCTAAAAGTTTTAAATGATAAAAAAGATTATTTAAACGAAGGAAATAAAAAAGTGGGTATAGATATGCTTTCTGATGTAGAATGTACAAAATACATGCTTTCAACTGATATAGAAGATTTTAAGAAAAATGCTTCAAAAATTGTAAAAAATATAGGAATAATTAAAGGTGACAAGGATAAGTATGATATTATTATTACTGTAAGTAATCAAGGATACACATCTAAAACATTTAAAACTAGTATTAGCATTGAAAATAAAACCGATCATAGTTATATGCCTTACTATGTAACAGGAAATTATGATCTTAATAGTTGGGAAATCTCATTAAATACTAAGAAACCTAGTGAATGGTAAAAAAGTAGAATTAGGCGCCTGCCAATTTTTCCTCACATGCGTTTGGAAAGGCAGATGCGAGAAAAAAATCGACGGCTCATAATCGCCTTGATGATTTTTTTAATGTAAAAATAAATATTTTAATTCGAGGAGGAATTATTATGTCAAGTTGTTCAACCTGTGCAAGCAAAGATACTTGTTCTACTAAAGACAAGGGTTGTGGAACACAAAATGTAAGTTTAAAAGTTATGCCTAAGTATGGAGAGGTTAAAAATATTATTGGAATAATAAGTGGAAAAGGTGGAGTTGGTAAATCTACTGTTACGGGATTAATAGCAACTCAATTAGCTAAAAAAGGATATAAAGTAGGTGTGTTAGATGGAGATATAACAGGACCATCAATGCCTAGATTTTTTGGAATTAATAATAAAAGAGCAGAAATGTTACCTATTGATGAGAATAACTTTAAATTCAAACCAGTGGAAAGTAACTTAGGAGTAAAAGTGATGTCGATGAATTTACTTACTCCGGTAGAAGATCAGCCTGTTATTTGGAGAGGACCAGTTATAACTGGAGTTTTGAATCAAATGTATACAGATACTGATTGGGGTGAATTAGACTATTTATTAATAGACATGCCACCTGGAACAGGTGATATAGCTCTTACTGTAATGCAAAGTTTCCCATTAAAAGAAATGATAATCGTATCAACACCTCAAGATATGGTATCTATGATTGTTAAAAAGGTTGTTATAATGGCAGAAAAGATGGATGTTAAGGTAAGAGGTGTAGTAGAAAATATGTCTTATATAACTTGTGATAGTTGTGATCACAAGATAAGAGTGTTTAGTAAAAAATCTGCAGAAGAACATGCTGAATATCTAGGACTACCTTTATTAGCAGAATTGCCTATAAATCTTGACTTAACTGAAGCATTAGAAGAGGGAAAAGCAGAAGAGTATGCTAAAGAAGATCCTCTTTATTCATTAGTTTTTGAAGGATTATATTAATAATAATTAAGCTTGATATAATAACTTGGCCTTTGCCAAGTTATTTTTTTTGAATAAGAAATTGTTTTTGGTGAAATAATAAGTTTGTTATTAAATTCATTAGGAGGGAAAACTATGAAAGCAGATGTGGATAAGGATACTTGTATTGGATGCGGATTATGCCCATCAATAGCACCTGATGTATTTGACATGCAGGATGATGGAAAGGCAGGAGTAATAGCAGATCCAGTTCCAAATGATAGCGAGGATAGCGCAAAGGAAGCAGAAGAAAATTGTCCGGTTAATGCTATAAATGTAGAGTAATATAAAAAGTAGCCTATAAAGGCTACTTTTTATATTAAAAGAAATCAACAAGTTTTTCATTGCTTATTTTGTCATTCATAAAGTTTTGTCCGTTTAGTGCACTCTCAGTAGAAAAATCTAAATTGACTTCACTTCCAACCATAGAACCTGCTGGAATATGAGATCTTTGAACATCTAAAGTAGTACCATTTTCAAGTAATACAGATGCACTTGTTGGATTCATTTCAAGAATTTTTCCCTTCACTTAAAAAACCTCCTATGTAAAATAATAATATTATTATTTCTATAGAAGGTAATTGTTATTCGTTTATAAAGCTAATAAAGATGAGAATATATCGTATTAAAGACCTTTAGAGCTTCTTGAATCTTAGGTTTTAATAGATCCTTTCTTTTTTCGAATTCTTCTAAACCAAGCGGTGTAAGAGAATATATCTTTTGGAATTTCTTTTTAGGGTCATCCCATTCACCAATGATTAATCCTTCTTTTTCAAATCTTTTTAATGTAGGATATATTCCACCAGTGGAAGGAACCCAAAGACCATTTGTTTTTTCACCAATCTTATGAGAAATATCATTACCATTAGAAGAACCTTGGCTTAATATATATAATACGTATATTGGCAACAATCCTTTTGTAAAAACTTGACCAACAGCCTCTTTTTCTTTATTAATCTTTTTTAAATCTGCGAGTTTCTTTTTATATTCTTCATAGAGTCTTTTTTCTTCTGCTCTAATATTCTCTTCCCTATTAAAGCTTGAATTATTCATACTACTATTCCTTTTCTAATGTTATTCCTACAAGCCCAGGACCAGTGTGAACTCCTAAAGCAGGCCCGATAGCTGAAAATCCTAGACTAGTTATATTAGGTAGGTCTTTGATTTCATCATAGAATTTCTTGGCTTCTTCTGGAGCACCTCCATGAAGAACTGCAACTTTACATTTTCCCTTGCTTAGCCATTCATCTAAAATTTCTCTTATTACTTTCAAAGACTGTTTTCTTCCACGAACTTTTGAGTAAACTGAGAAGTTTCCATCAGGAGCAACAGTTATAACAGGCTTTATATTTAAAAGCTGACCAATTACTCCAGCAACTCGACCTATTCTACCGCCTTTTCTAAGGTATTCTAAAGTATCTAGTGTAAAGAAGATACCAGTCCTTTCCTTGCAACCTGGGAGGGCTTTAACAATGTTATCAAAGCTTTCTCCAGCCTCGATCATTCTAGCTGCATCTAAAACTATATATCCTTGCTCTCTAGAAAGAGTTTTTGTATCGAATATATGGAATTTAAGATTAGGATGATCTTCTGCTATTAGTTTAACACTATTATATGTTCCTGAAAACCCTAAAGAGATAGTGATTATAATAACATGTGTATAACCTTCTCTCTCTAGAGAGGTTAGAATTTCATCAGTGGTTTCTATACTAGGAAGAGAAGTAGTAGGAACCTCTTTTTCAATATTTGAATATAAATACTCAGGTGAAATATCTATTCTATCTCTAAACTCCCTATCCTTATAGATGATTCTAAAAGGAAGAAGCTTTATGTTATGCTTATTTATTTCATCCATTTCTAAATCACAAGAACTATCTGTGATTAAAGCGATTTTTTCCATAATAAACCTCCAAAATAACTTGTAAGCTAATTATAGCATAATAGATAACATTATCAATAGTGATAAGGATAAAATATATCAGTATTGATAAGGTTTTTAAAAAAATATATTTTCAGAAGGAAATCCGCTCAATATCTAATGTAATGAGAGAATTTCAAACTTCTAAAAATATAACATCTTAATTCACACTAACATCATTTGCAACTATATGCCCAATTGTATTTCCAGGAGATAAAGGAATCTCATTGTTTTTGTTATCATAAAGTATAGTTCTGTTATTTTCTTGTTTCCAATATCCATTTATTATTTTGCCATTCGATAATACAAAGGCATTTCCGGTACCAGTTAGTCTTATATTCAAATGAACCATATCCTTTGATAATGATATTTCAGTCTTTTGAATAACAACATTTTTAAATTTAAGTATGCTATTAGTATTCATATCTAAAGCAGGTTTTCCATCCATAGATTTTTCATAAAAACCATCTTTATAAATATAACTTGTAGAATAACTTTTATTTAGCACTAGATTAAGTGCATTAAGATCTTGCAGAGAAGGATTACTCCAATAATTATTATTAAAGGTCATAAACTTATTAGGAGTATAAGTTAGATTTTTGCTTTTAATATACTTTTCTATATTTTCTCCAGAAGTATATAAATTATGAGGAGCTTTTCTTTCATTATCCCTCCAAAAGAAATTTCTATTAGACATTTCATTAATACTCATATAAGATTTATCCTTTGATATAAGAGATAGAGCTTCTTCACTTCCTCCGCAATGAGCAAAGGGTAGATTCAATGATTTTCCAATTGAAATGAAATATGCCCGAGCACTTCTTACAGGACCAATTTTTTTTGGTAAATTTTTTTGGAAGAGGGCTATAAACCTTGGTATTCCTCCCTCGGCCATAGTTTCATAGACAATGTCAGCAGAATTTAATCCACTTTGAGGTCTTGAGGCGGTAGAGTTTTCTACGATAACCATAAAGGGGGAATTATTTAGTATTTCTTGGGAGGTATCTTCTCCAGTATAAGAACTTACTTGTGTAACTTCAGATTTACTTACAGGAGAAGAATCTGTATTATTATCCAATTGGGTGTTGGGGTGTTTGGAGCATCCAACGAGTATTAATGATGAACATAGTATTAGGGAAAAAAATTTTTTTATCATAATAATCTCCTTATAGCATTATCTACATAAATTATATTAAGAATAGTAATGGATAAATTACTGATTTCTATTAAGTTTTTAAGAGGTTGAAACTTTTCTATAAAAGTCAAAGGTCAAAAACCTTTAAAAAAACTTAAAAATAGGAGTAAAAAGGATATATTAAATGCTATAACCTTTAAAGGAGAAATTTGAAGATTGATAATAAAATTTTCCTAATATATAATAATCAAAGTACAATATATGGTGTTATGGAGGTATGCGACATGCTAGATGTTGTGAAAAGAGACGGTAGAGAAACAAAATTTAACTCAGAGAAAATTTCTAATGCCATTAAACGCGCGGCAGAGGAAGCTGGGAGTCACTTAAGAGAAGGTCAAGTTATTGACTTAGTACAGAAGGTTATAACCTACATAGAAATGTCAGAACAAGAGAGAGTTACAGTAGAGGAAATCCAAAATCTTGTGGTTAGAGCACTAAAAGATAGTGGATTAAATGAAATTGCAGGTAATTATTCTGCTTACAGAGATGAAAGAACAAAGGTTAGAGAAATAAAATCAGATTTAATGACTGCGATTAAAAAAATAGGTGTAGAGACAGATAGAGATAATGCTAATGTAGGAAATAATTTTTCTTCAAAGCTATTAAGAATTGCATCTGAGTCAAACAAATGGCACAACTTAGCATCAATGCCTAAACATCTAGCAAAAGCTCATGAAAATGGAGATGTATATTACCATGATTTAGACTCATACAACTTGACAACAAATTGTCTACATATTCCTACAAAAGAAATGCTTGAAAAGGGTTTCAACACTGGGTATGGAACTATTAATATGCCTAGAAGAATTGAAACTGCAGCAGAACTTTCTTGTATATTATTACAATCTACTCAAAATGATATGTTTGGTGGACAATCTCATCCAGACTTTGATAATGATATGGCTATATTCATTGAGCCAACAAGAGAGGAAATTAGAAATGAACTTGTATCATATGGATTAGAAGGAGAAAAGTTAGAAGAGACTATAGAGAGAAAACTTGTTGAAAGAGTTCATCAAGCAATGCAAGGAGTAGTTTACAATCTTAATACAATGCATTCAAGAGCAGGATCACAAGTACCATTTTCTTCTATAAACTTAGGAATTCCTCATTCGAAGGAAGCTGCATTAGTATGTGAAGCCTTCTTACTAGAATATGAAAAAGGACTTGGTAGAGGAGAACAACCTATATTCCCTAACATAATTTTTAGAGTTAAAGAAGGGGTAAATAGAGAACCAAATGATCCATACCATTATTTATATAAATTAGCTTGCAGGGTTGCTGCAAAGAGAATGAATCCGACATTTATGAATATAGATGCTGATTTTAATAAAGAATACTATGATCAAGGATACATGCCAGCGACAATGGGATGTAGAACATACCTAATGAAAAATGTAAACGGGGAACCTGGTTGTAAGGGAAGAGGAAATATTGCACCAACTACAATCAACTTACCAAGAATAGGTATCCTTGCAAAAGGCGATATTAATAAATTCTTTGAGATTTTTGACTCAAGAATAGAACTAGCAAAAGAATCATTACTTCATAGATATGGTATATTAAAACAATTAAGAGTTAAGGATTTACCTTTTGTTGCTGGACAACATCTAATGAAAGGTGCAGAAGGGTTAGATCAAAATGATTCCATTGAACCTATATTAAAGCAAGGTACATGGGGTATAGGATTTATAGGATTAGCTGAAACACTAGTTGCATTAACTGGTAAACATCACGGTGAAAGTGAAGAAGCTAGAGAATTAGGAGTTAAAATAGTAACTCATTTAAGAAATAAATGTGATAGATTTATAGAAGAAACTAAATTAAACTGGAGTTGTTACGCTACACCAGCAGAAGGACTTAGCGGTAAGTTTATTAAACAAGATCAAAAGATGTTTGGTAAATTAAATGGTGTAACTGATAAAGAGTACTATACAAATAGTTATCATGTACCAGTAAGTCAACCTTTATCTATAAAAACTAAAATTGAAATAGAAGCTCCTTATCATAAGCTTTGTAATGCTGGACATATAAGTTATCTTGAAGTAGATGACTGCCCAACTGGAGAGGCTATAATGGATATTCTTAATTATGCTTATAAGAATACTAATATAAGTTACCTAGGAATAAACTTCCACATAAGATATTGTAGAACTTGTGGAACATATCTTCACAGCAATGAGAGTAAATGCACAAGTTGTGGAAGCACAGATATTCAAGGTGTATCAAGAGTAACTGGATATTTAAGTTTAGATGAAAGATTTGGTCCAGGAAAATACCAAGAGAGAGAAGATAGAATCACTCATACAGAAAAACATAATAAGAACTATAAGTGTGTATAATACTTTTAAAACCTTCCTAATTTATTAGGAAGGTTTTCTTTTTTAATTTTCAGTGAAAAATATAATAATTTATTACCTTATAATATAAAAACATGTTTAAAAATGATGTTTTTTGTAGCGTGCTGTTACAAAGAAGGTGAAAGAAATTTTTTTGAACTTGCAAAAAGTGAAAAATGCTAGGAATAGGGAATTTCAAAGGAATTTAGGCCTTAAAGCTTGAAAACACAAGAATACAAAGGTGTATAAAAAATCTTGTTATTATTTTTTTGTTGTGATAAAATTGAGTATATTGAATTGTGAAGGCTTATCTATTGCATAAGTGATGACAATTTGACAAAGAGTGTAAATTGGGGTTTAGAAAAAGTAAAAAGGGGGATCAGAATGTCTATTAAAGATTTAAAAACAGGTAAAGAGATTACTATTGTAGATACTACTTTACGTGATGGAGAGCAAACTGCAGGTGTAGTTTTTTCGAATCATGAAAAGGTAGCTATAGCAGAATTACTTGATGAATTAGGTGTAGATCAGCTTGAAGTCGGAATTCCTACTATGGGTGGAGATGAAAAAGCTGCTATAAAAACTATCGCAAAGAGAGGCTTAAAAGCTTCAATAATGGCGTGGAATAGAGCCGTAATTTCAGATATTGAGCAATCTATTGATTGTGGCGTTGATGCTGTTGCAATTTCTATATCAGTATCAGATATCCATATTGAGCATAAGCTTAAAACCTCAAGAGAATGGGTTTTAGAAAGTATGGTAAAAGCAGTAGAGTTTGCTAAGAAAAATGGAGTATATATATCTGTTAATGGAGAAGACTCTTCAAGAGCTGATAGGGATTTCCTTGTACAGTTTATAACAGAAGCTAAAAAGGCAGGTGCCGATAGATTTAGATATTGTGATACTGTTGGAATAATGGAACCATTTAAAATTAATAGTATCATTAAAGATTTAAGAGATAATACAAATTTTGATATAGAAATGCATACTCATAATGATTTTGGTATGGCTACAGCAAATGCTATTGCAGGAATCTTAGGGGGAGCAACTCACGTTGGAGTAACTGTAAATGGATTAGGGGAAAGAGCAGGAAATGCAGCACTAGAAGAAGTTTTAATGGCTCTTAAACACGTTTATGGATATGAAGTTAATGCAGATACAAAGATGTTTAGAGAATTATCTGAATATGTATCTAGAGCATCAGGAAGAGATCTTCCTATATGGAAAGCTATAGTTGGTACAAATATGTTTGCTCATGAATCAGGAATTCATGCAGATGGGGCAATAAAAAATCCTAAAAACTATGAGGCTTTTTCACCAGATGAAGTTGGACTTCAAAGACAGTTAGTTATAGGTAAACATTCCGGAAGAGCAAGCATAGTAAATAAGTTTAAAGAGTATGGGGAAGAACTAGATAGTCAGGCAGCAGATTGGCTTTTGGCTAAAGTTAGAGAAGTTTCTGTTAACCTTAAGAGAAGCCTTTTTGATAAAGAAATAGTTCAGCTCTATAGAGATTATAAGAGAATAAATAAGCAATAAGCAAGGGGGAAGAAAGATGGGCGAAAATTTAGTATATAAAATATTAAAATCACATTTAGTAGAAGGAGAACTTGTAGTAGGAGAACCAATAGGTATTAAAATAGACCAAACCCTTACTCAAGATTCAACAGGTACAATGGCATATCTTCAATTAGAAGCTATGGGTATAGATAGAGTAAAAACTAAAAGAAGTGTTGCTTTTATTGATCATAATATGCTACAACAAGGCTTTGAAAATGCTGATGACCATGCATTTATTCAAACAGTAGCATCCAAATATGGAGTGTATTTTTCAAAACCAGGAAACGGAATATGTCACCAAGTATTCTTAGAAAGATTCTCAACTCCAGGTGAAACCTTAACAGGTTCAGATTCACATACACCTACAGCAGGTGGAGTTGGAATGCTTGCTATGGGAGCAGGTGGATTAGATGTTGCTTTAGCAATGGGTGGAGGAGCTTATTATATTAATACACCTAAAGTCTGCAAGATTAATCTTGTAGGAAAACTAAACCCAATGGTAGCGGCAAAGGATATAATTCTTGAAGTATTAAGACAACTTACAGTAAAAGGTGGAGTTGGAAGAGTATTTGAATATGCAGGAGAAGGAGTTAAAACTCTTTCAGTTCCAGAAAGAGCAACTATAACAAACATGGGAGCAGAACTTGGAGCTACAACTTCAATATTCCCAAGTGATGAAAGAACTCTTGAGTATTTTAAAGCTCAAGGAAGAGAAGAAGATTGGATAGAATTTAAACCAGATGCAGATGCAATATATGATGAAGAAATTACAATAGATTTATCAGAGCTTAAGCCACTTGCGGCTAAGCCACATTCACCAGACAATGTTGAAGAAATTAAAACAATCGGAAAAATAAAAGTTGATCAAGTTGCAATAGGAAGCTGTACTAATTCATCTTATGAGGATTTAATGAAAGTATCTAAGATTCTTAAAGGTAAAAAAGTACATCCAGAAGTAAGCTTAGTAATCGCACCAGGATCAAGACAGGTTATGGAGATGCTATCTAGAAATGGAGCACTTGCAGATATTATAAGTGCAGGAGCTAGAATACTTGAAAATTCTTGTGGACCTTGTATAGGTATGGGTCAAGCACCAGGAACTGATGCAGTTTCCTTAAGAACTTTCAATAGAAATTTCTATGGAAGAAGTGGAACTCTATCAGCAAAAGTTTATTTAGTATCACCAGAAACAGCAGCTGTATCAGCTATAAATGGATATTTAACTGATCCAACTGAATTGGATATTGATATAAAGGTAGAACTACCAGAAAGATTCTTAATTGATGATAGTATGATAATAGCTCCAGCAGTAGATGGGAGCAAGGTTGAAATAAAGAGAGGCCCTAATATAAAGCCATTCCCAGTTAATAATCCACTTGGAGATTCTTTAGAAGGAAAAGCTATATTGAAGGTTGGAGACAATATTACAACTGACCATATTATGCCATCAAATTCAAAATTACTACCATATAGATCTAATATTCCTTACTTAGCAGACTACTGTTTCAATACAGTAGATGAAAACTTCCCTAAGTATGCAAAGGAAAATAACGGTGGATTTATAGTTGGAGGGGGTAACTACGGTCAAGGTTCATCAAGAGAGCATGCTGCACTTGCACCACTTTATTTAGGAGTTAAAGGAGTTATAGCTAAGAGTTTTGCAAGAATTCATAAGGCTAATCTAATTAATAATGGAATAGTACCTATGACTTTTGCAAATGAAGAAGATTATGATAAGATAAATCATTTTGACGAGTTAGTTATTTCTGATATTAAAGAAGCTCTTAATTCTGGAGTATTAGAAGTTACAAATAAAACAGGAAATTATACATTCAAGGTAAATGTAGAATTAACTGAAAAAGAAATAGAAGTAATAAATGCAGGTGGAAGATTAAACTACGTAAAAATTAATGCATAATACAAAGAATTGGGGGACTATACAAATGGTGAAAATAGCAATGAAAACTCCATTGGTTGAAATGGATGGAGACGAAATGACAAGAATAATATGGAAGATGATTAAAGATGAATTATTACTTCCATTTATAGATTTAAAAACAGAGTATTATGATTTGGGCTTAGAATATAGAAATGAAACAGATGACAAAGTTACAACTGAAGCATCTGAGGCTATTAAAAAGTATGGTGTTGGAGTAAAATGCGCAACTATAACTCCAAATGCTGCAAGAGTTAAGGAATATAACTTAAAAGAAATGTGGAAGAGTCCAAATGGAACTATTAGGGCTATATTAGATGGGACAGTATTCAGAAGTCCTATAATAGTAGATTCTATTGAACCTTTCGTTAGAACTTGGAAAAAGCCTATAACTATAGCAAGACATGCTTATGGTGATGTTTATAAAAATGTTGAAATAAAGGTTGAAGGCAAAGGTACAGCTGAATTAGTATTTACTTCAGAAAATGGAGAAGTAGAAAAGCAAGTTATCCATACTTTTGATGGACCAGGAGTTCTTCAAGGAATGCATAATACTAATAAATCTATAGAAAGCTTTGCAAGAGCATGTTTTAACTTTGCATTAGATAGAAAAGAAGATTTATGGTTTGCATCAAAGGATACAATATCTAAAAAATACGATCATACTTTTAAGGATATATTTGAAGATATATTTGAAGAGGAATATAAAACTAAATTTGATGAGGCTGGTATAGAATTCTTCTATACACTTATAGATGATGCAGTAGCAAGAGTAGTTAAATCAGAAGGTGGCTTTATATGGGCATGTAAGAACTATGATGGAGATGTAATGAGTGACATGGTTGCTACAGCTTTTGGTTCACTAGCTATGATGACTTCAGTACTTGTTTCACCAGAAGGTTTCTATGAATATGAGGCAGCTCATGGAACAGTACAAAGACATTACTACAATCACTTAAAAGGAAAAGAAACTTCAACTAACTCTATGGCAACCCTATTTGCTTGGACAGGTGCATTGAGAAAAAGAGGGGAATTAGATAACATCCCTGAGCTTATAACTTTTGCAGATAAGCTAGAGAAAGCATCTATTCAAACAATAGAAGAAGGTGTAATGACAAAGGATTTAGCAAGTCTTTCATCAATAAAAGATATTAAAGTAGTAAATACTGAAGATTTTATAAAAGAAATAAGAACTAGACTTGAAGCAGCGCTTTAAGATTTAGAAAGAACCTGGAGAAATCCAGGTTCTTTTTCTATAATAGTTAAGCTAATATAGACACTATAAAAATACCTGTGATAGAATTGTAATATATGGAAAAATAAAGGGGAGTAGCTATGGGAAAGAAATCAAAATTTATACTAGTTATATTATATACGCTTATAATAGTGGTGATTACCATGTATTTTAATTTAAGAACTTATACAGTAGTTAAATATAACTTTGATGTAATAAATGATGACTTTATAGTTAGAGATTTTACTTTAGTTACGTTTAAGGATAAATACTATATACCAAAAGACTATAAAATTGAGAAAAGAAATTCATCAAAAGGAAAAGTGAGTGATATCTCAATGGAAATATATCAGGATGGGAAACTCATAAAAAGTTCCATGTTTGGATTTGAACATAATCAGGAGTATGAACCTGGTATGGATGAGCTTGGGGATTCAAGAATTTTTCCCCAAAAGATAGAATTAGATAAAGTACTAGATATAAGATTTAAATACACCCTAGATGGTGTTGAGAAGGAAAGTAATCAGACGGTTGAATTAGATAAACATATAGAACAAAAGCTTTAAGAAAATTTAATTTAGGTTTTAAAAATGATATAATATATTACGTATTGGGAGTTGCCCAATTTAATTCAAAAGTTAAGAAGTTGTTGAAATTTGATTAAATAATAAAGGGTGGTAAAAAATTGAAGGAATGCTCACCAGATTATGCATGGATGAGGTTTTTTACCACCCTTCTTATTATCAAATTATAATAAATGTTTGGAGTGAATAACACATGGATAAAAATATTAGATTATCAGGAATAGCATATGAATCTTTAGTTAATGGCCCTGGTATTAGAAGAGTTTTCTTCTCCCAAGGATGTATACATAATTGTAAAGAATGTTTTAACCCAGACACCCATGATTTTAATGGGGGAGAACTTAGAGATATGGATGAACTTATACTAGATGTTAAGGAAAATCCAATGATAAAGGGAATAACTTTCTCAGGTGGAGACCCATTTGAACAAGCTGATAAATTCGCTTATATGGCTAAGGAATTTAAAAAACTTGGATTAAATATTTGGAGCTATACTGGATATACCTTTGAATATATATTAAGCCATCTAGAGGAAAGAGAAGGTTGGAAAGAACTAATTAATAATATTGATGCCTTAGTTGATGGAAGATTTGAAGTAGAAAGAAAAGAAGATGGACTTAGGTTTAGAGGATCATCAAATCAAAGGATTATCAATGTGCCTGAGAGTTTAAGAGAAGGAAAAGTTATTTTGGTTGAGATTTAGATAAAAGAAAATGGGGTTTGTAGATGGAATTAATAATTAAACCAAAACCAGTAGGCATGGCTAATTGCATATATAATGTATATGAGAATGAAATCTTGATTTATAAAGGAGTAGTAAATACTACTAATCTTCTTTGGCCTAAGAAAGTTACTTTATATGGAGCAGATGGTAAGGAAATATGTTATGCAAAACAAGAAAATATACTAAATTTTATAATGGAATGTATGCCAATAATTAACCTTTTTAGTTTTAGTTCGTGTCCGTTTATATACTATAAAGATAATGAAAATGTAGGTAAGGTGAAAAATAAATATTCTTATATTTATTGTACATTTAATAAAGAAGAGTATAAGTTAGCAAGTCCAAACATTAACGTTAAGTATATCTATAATAGTAAAAAACAGATTGGAAAAACACAAAGAACTAAAATTAACAAATATTTTGATAGTTTCTTTTATAGAGTAATGTTTAATAGCAATGTTTCAAGAGAACTAATGATAATGCTATTTATAATTTCAGAAGTTATTTGGGAAGGAGATAATCTTAATTATAATACTTTTGAATACACTAAGAAATCTACAAACAAAAAGTATGATGATAATTGGACCCCTGATGAATAATAGAAATTCCGTTTAAGCCATAATTTAAATTAAGAAAGAAGCTCAATAAGTGATATAGACTTATTGAGCTTCTTTTTATCTTAAAAATTATTAACTTCTTTTAAAAACAAATCCTTTGCTTCAATAAATGGATAATGACCACAATTATTAAAGACAACTAGCTTACTATTAGCAATAATACTATTTAAGTCCATACCTAGTGAAGCTGGGACGGAGTTATCATTTGAACTAAATAAGAGTAAAGTCTTATTAGGTAGGGTTTTTATTTTATCCATAGGAATTCCTGTATTCTTAGTAGTAATTAGTTTACTAAGGGTTTGAGCGGGAATAGTCCTATTAAAATAGTAGTCTTCTCTAAAGTAATCCATATCCATGTTGCTGTTTTTAATAAATTTCTTAGAAAAGCTTGCTCCTTGAACATAATAGTTTATGTATGCTTCCTTCTTAATTACTGAAGGTATAGGTACTTGTTTTTTACCAGCTTGTATTGTGGGATTTACTAAAATCAAGGAATTAATTCTATCTGAATGAGTTAGAGATAGGTTTATTGCAACAGCCCCTCCCATTCCATGTCCTAGTACTGAAAATTTACTAATTGATAATGCATTAGCTAAATTAATTATGGCTTCACTAAATGAAGTATATGTATATTCTTGTTTTGAATCTTTTGAGGAAAGACCAAAGCCAGGTAAATCTATAGTAATCACTCTATGATTTTTTGCAAGTTCATCTTTAATTGAATAAAAATCATTAGAACTTCCTAAAAAGTCATGAACAAGGATTATAGGTGCGCCACTTCCCGCATCCGTATACCTAATTTTATAATTATTTAATTCTAGAAACTTATTATCTTTAAATTTATCTTTATACGAAATAGAAATGAATAAATTCGTAAGATAAGAAAAACCTATAAGTAGTAATAATGAAGTTACTATTATTTTAATAAAACGATTAATCAATTTCTTCATAAATTTATGCTCCTACAAAGGTAGATATTTAAGTTTATTATACCATTAAATGAGAGATACTTTCTAATTTTTATTATGTGCCAATAACAATAGTATATTTATGAAGATTATGGTATATTTAAATTATTAATTGATAGTAACTATTAAGAGGTGATAAATATGGACATAAACTATAAAAAGTTTCCTTGTTCTGAGGCTGATGCAGTTATAATACCTTTATTTGAAGGAAAGGTTGAAGTGCCCAATGAAGAAACTAATAGGTTCTTAGATTTAATAAAAGCTAAGGGACAGTTTAAAGGAGCTAAAGGGGAAGTAATAAGCTTTATAAGAGATTTAGGCGGAAACCTTCAAGATGCAATAATCACAGGTCTTGGTAAAGAAGAAGAACTGTCAAATGAAGCCATTAGAGTAGCTTTATCAAAAGCTGTAAGAAAGGCAAAAGAGTTAAAGGATAAAAGGATATTTATTAAGATTCCGGAAAACTCAAAACTAAGCTATTATGAAACCTCAAAAGCAATTGTAGAAGGACTAGGACTAGGAGCATATAGCTTTGAGAAATATAAAAGTAAGAATGAAACAATTGAATTAAGTTTCTCCTTAGCAGGAAGAGATATTAGTGATGAAGAGACTAGTAATATCAATGAGGCAATAGAAGAGGGGCAAGTTTTAGTTGAAGCAGCAGAAGTTGCTAGAGATTTAGTTAATGAACCTGCAAATGCTCTATACCCAAGAACTTTAGCTGAAAAGGCTAAAGACTTAGGAGATACATATGGTTTTGAAGTAGAAGTAAAAGATGATGAAGAAATTAAAGCTTTAGGAATGGAAGCATTTCTAACTGTTGCAAGAGGATCTAAAAACAGTCCTAAGTTAATTGTAATGAGATATTACGGTGATGATAATAATAAGGATAAAGTTTTAGGTTTAGTTGGAAAAGGACTTACATATGACTCAGGTGGATATTCACTAAAGCCAAGTAGTGGAATGGAAACTATGAAGTCTGACATGGGAGGAGCAGCTGCAGTAATTGGAACAATGATGTCTATAGCTAGAAGAAAGTTAAAGACTAATGTAATAGCAGTTGTAGCAGCTTGTGAAAACATGATATCAGGTGATGCATATAAGCCAGGAGATATTATAGGCTCTATGGCAGGTAAGAAGATTGAGGTTATAAATACAGATGCAGAAGGAAGACTTACTCTTGCAGATGCAGTTACATACATAATTAGAAAAGAAGGAGTTAATGAAGTAATTGATGTTGCCACATTAACAGGTGCAGCTTTAGTTGCTTTAGGAACTACAACAACAGCAGTAATAACAAATAATAATGAGTTCTATGGAGAACTTAGTGCAGCATCAGAATACTCTGGGGAAAGAGTATGGCAGCTTCCAAGCTTCCCAGAATATAAGAAGTTAATTAAATCAGATATAGCAGATTTAAAAAATACTGGTGGAAGATATGCTGGAACAATAACTGCTGGTTTATTTATTGGAGAGTTTGTGGAAGATAAGCCATGGATGCATTTGGATATAGCAGGAACTGCTTGGAATGATTCAGCTAGAGATTATTCACAAAAGGGTGGAACTGGAGAACCTTTAAGAACTTTATATGAACTTTTAAAGAGAAGAGCTAAATAATATAAAATTAAAAGGATTTGGAATACCAAGTCCTTTAATTTTTTGCATATATTTAATTACTGTTATTTATTTTTGTTTGCTGATATAATAGTTAAGGGATGCTAAGAAGGAGGTAATAATATGATAAATATTTATAAGACTACAAGTGAAACAGATCTTACATTGAAGACTATAGAAAATATTGAAGCTGGATGTTGGGTAAATGTTGTGGCCCCTACAGAGCAAGAAATAATATTACTAGCAAAGAAGACTGGGGTACCTCTTGAATTTTTAAAGGCTCCTTTAGATGATGAAGAAACTTCAAGAATTGATATTATAGATAATAATATTTTGGTTATAGTGGATATTCCATTTACTGAAATGGAGGACAACTCATTAACTTATGATACCTATCCTTTAGCAATAATACATACTGAAAAAGAAATCATAACAGTATGTTTAAAGAATTCAAAAATATTAACAGATTTCGCTAAAGGTGTAATAAGAGGTTTTTATACATTTAAAAGATCAAGATTTATACTACAGATATTAAGTAAAATAGCAACATACTATCTTCTATACTTAAGACAAATAGATAAGAAGAGTTTAATGATAGAGAAGAAACTTCATAAATCAATGAAGAATAAAGAATTGATTCAAATGTTATCACTAGAAAAATCTTTGGTATATTTCTCAACTTCACTTAAATCAAATGAAATAACCTTAGAAAAAATGATGAAGATGTCAATAATGCAGAAGTACCCTGAGGATAATGATGTATTAGAAGACGTTATTATAGAAAATAAGCAAGCTATAGAGATGGCAGGAATATATAGTGATATACTAGCAGGCACAATGGATGCCTTCGCATCAGTAATTGCAAATAACTTAAATATTGTAATGAAGGTATTAGCTGCAGTAACTATAGTTATGTCTATTCCTAATATGATTTCAGGAATATTTGGAATGAATGTTGGAGGAAATCCATTTTCAGAAAGCCCAGTAGGTCTTATATCTGTAGTTGGATTTATAGTTTTCCTATGTGTTGTAGCTGCTTTAATATTAAAGAAAAAAGATATGTTTTAATTGTGTATATAAAATATAAAACATAAAAACTCCAGTAGCTTAGCTACTGGAGTTTTTTATTAAAAGTCTGATTGACCTGTAGTTCTTGGGAATGGTATAACGTCTCTTATGTTTGTCATTCCAGTTATATACATAATTAATCTTTCAAAACCTAAACCAAATCCAGAGTGAGGTGTTTCACCATATTTTCTTAATTCTAGGTACCACCAGTAATCTTCTTCATTTAAGTTTAATTCAGCCATCTTTTTCTTTAACACATCAAGTCTTTCTTCTCTTTGAGAACCACCGATGATTTCGCCTATTCCAGGAACTAAACAGTCCATTGCAGCAACAGTTTTTCCATCTTCATTAAGTCTCATATAGAAAGCTTTGATATCTTTTGGATAATCAGTTACAAATACAGGTCTCTTAAATATTTCTTCAGTTAAATATCGTTCATGTTCAGTTTGAAGATCTATTCCCCATTCTACTGGGTACTCAAATTTCTTGTCTGATTTTTGAAGAAGTTCAACTGCTTCAGTATAAGTAACTTTACCAAAGTCAGAAGTTACAACATGGTTAAGTCTTTCTAAAAGACCTTTATCTATAAATTGATTAAAGAATTCTAATTCTTCAGGACATTCTTCCATAACATAGTTAATAACAAACTTTAACATGTCTTCTGCTAGTTCCATATCATCTTTAAGATCAGCAAAAGATATTTCAGGTTCTATCATCCAGAATTCTGCTGCATGTCTAGCAGTATTAGAATTTTCAGCTCTAAAAGTAGGTCCGAAAGTATAAATGTTTCTAAATGCTAATGCAAAAGATTCTCCGTTTAATTGTCCTGAAACAGTAAGATTTGTTTCTTTACCAAAGAAATCCTCTGAATAGTCTATCTTACCTTCTTCAGTTTTAGGAATGTTATTAAGGTCTAAAGTAGTAACTCTAAACATTTCTCCAGCACCTTCAGCATCAGATCCAGTTAAAATTGGAGTATGTGTATATACAAATCCTCTTTCTTGGAAGAACTTGTGTATAGCATATGCTGCAACAGAACGAACTCTAAAAACTGCAGAAAATGCATTACTTCTTGGTCTTAAGTGAGCAATTGTTCTTAAATACTCAAAAGTATGTCTCTTCTTTTGAAGAGGGTAGTCAGAGGAAGACATTCCTTCAACTATAATTTGATCTGCTTGAATTTCAAAAGGTTGTTTTGCATCAGGTGTTTCAACTAAAGTACCTATAACAGATATTGATGAACTGATAGGTAACTTAGAAATATCTTTAAAGTTTTCTAATTTATTAGCATCTAAAACTATTTGTACGTTCTTAAAGAAAGAACCGTCATTTAATTCAATAAATCCAAAGGCATTAGAAGCTCTTAAAGTCCTAATCCATCCACTAATTTTAATCTCTTTGTTAGCAAAATCTTTTTGTTCTCTATAAAGAGACTTTACTAAAATGTTGTTACTCATAGATATCCTCCTTAAACTTTTTAAATGTAGTCCGAAAGTTATAATTTATTCTAAAACCGTTATATACACAGCTAAAAGTTATATTACTAATAATTGCATATAAGTCATAATGAGATTTTACAACAAAAAGCCAGTATTTGCAAGAAGCCGCCAGACTTATTCGGTACCGCTTTCGTAACCATCTATAAGTCTAGTTGGAAAATCAAGCAGCTGCATATCCTTCATAATTCTTTTATATTCATAAGGAACCTCTTTGAAATTAACCTTAGGCTTTGAATCTCCTTGTATATCAATTATTGCATAAGTAGCATTAGGTCTACCAAGCATAGGTTTACCAACTGATCCATCATTTATAAATAACTTATCATTGAATTCCTTATATCCAGGTAAATGAGTGTGGGCAGCTACCAAGATGTTGCCTTGGAACTCCTTCATAACTTCAGCTGTTTCCTCCGAGTCTTGTAATAAATATTCGTTTATCCTTCTTGGACTTCCATGAACAAAAGTTATTTTTTTACCTTCAAATTCTAGTGTCATGGAACTTGGAAGATTATTTAAAAATTCTTTATTTGAGGCCCTTAACTCATTAACGGTCCATGGAAGTACAAAGGAATTTATAGAAGTATCTCTAATGTAAGTAAAATCATTATCAACTACAGAAGCATCGTAATTGCCCTTTAAGCAAGGAATTCTCTTTCTCCTAATTAAGGCAATAACTTCATTTGGATGAGGACCATAACCTACTAGATCTCCTAAGCACATAATAAAATCAATATTTTCACTATCTATATCTTCTAGGACACTCATTAATGCATATATATTGCCATGTACATCTGATATTGCAGCTATTCTCATAGTATTTCCTCCATTATTATTTTTATATTTAATATATTACTACAATGCTTTTCAATTTTAAATATTGTAAATACTATATAATATGATAAATCAGTTACATTTTGGTTAAATAAGAATGATATAATAATGTTATGTAAGAATTTATATTTAGTAGGAGTGAAGGAAATGAAAGTAGACAGAGTTAAAAAAATATTAAGGGATATGGAAGCAGAAAGCTTAGAACAAATGATAGTTACATCCTCAGCTGCTATTTTTTATTTAACAGGTAAATGGTTTGAAGTTGGAGAGCGTATGATAGCTCTTTATTTATCAACTAAGAATGAACCTAAGCTAGTGGTTAATGAGTTATTCCCAATTGTAGAAGATTTGGGTGTGGAAGTTTTATGGTATAAGGATACTGAAGATCCAATACTTATTTTAAGTAAATTTATTGATAAAGAAAAATCACTTGGAATAGATAAGAATTGGCCAGCTCATTTTTTAATAAGATTAATGGAACTAGGAGCAGGAAAAGCATTTGTAAATGGATCTCCAATAATTGATAAGGCTAGAGCAATAAAAGACAATGAAGAAATAGAACTTATGAAAAAAGCTAGTGATATAAATGATAGAGCCATGAGAGAAATTTGGAGAAGCATAGGGGAAGTAAAGACTGAAAAAGAAATGGGAGCATTATTAGGAGAATTATACGATAAAGAAGGAGCGGAAGGGTATTCCTTTGCACCTATAATAGCTTATGGAGCTAATGGGGCAGATCCACACCATGAACCAGACAAATCACTACTTAAAAAAGGAGAAGGGGTGGTTATAGATATTGGATGTTTATACAACCACTATTGTTCAGATATGACAAGAACAGTGTTTTATGGTGAACCTTCAAGTAAAGCAATAGAAGTATATAATATTGTAAAGGAAGCAAATTTAAAGGGAGAGGAAGCTGTTAAACCAGGCAGAAGATTTTGTGATGTTGATAACGCGGCTAGAAATCATATAGAGGTAGCTGGGTATGGAAAGTATTTTACTCATAGAACTGGACATTCTATTGGAATAGAAGTACATGATTATGGTAATGTAAGTGCTGTTAATGAAGATAAGTTAGTACCAGGAATGATCTTCTCAGTAGAACCAGGGATATATCTATCTGGAGATGTAGGAGTAAGAATAGAGGATTTAGTTCTAGTAACAGATTCTGGAGTAGAGGTATTAAATAAAGTAACAAAGGATATTGTAGTTCTTTAACATACTTTGTTAAGGAGGATAAAAGAATGTTTTTTATAGGTATTTTTGGTATTGAAACAAAACAAAAAGAAATTAAAAGGATAGCATCAGCATCATGTAAAGAATGTAGGACTGGTGAGCTAATATTATATAAACAATTTAATATGTTTCACTTCTTTTTTATTCCACTAATTAAATGGGGAGTAAGATACTACCTAGTATGCAGAGATTGTAATACTGTCTATGAAATATCTAAGGAAAAAGGTAAGGCTGTAGAAGAGAGTATTGAAGAAATAACTTACTGGGATTTGAAGGTATTGCGTAGGGGAGATGTTAAAGTATACTGTAGTAATTGTCATAGGGAAGTGAATGAAGAATTTGAATACTGCCCACATTGTGGAAGTAAAATATAAAAAAAGGCTTATTAAAGCCTTTTTTTCATTCATCTAGACTTTCTTTACCAATAAACCACTTCAAAGAAACTTATGCTATAATGGCTTAAACCAATAAACCATTAAAATTATTTATTTCCGGAAGGAGCTTAATAATGAATGAATCTAATGAATTATTAGTGCTATCAAAAGAATTTAAAGAATGCCAAAAGGCATTAATAGCAATTGGGGATGAAACAAGGCAGTTAATTATAAGTGCATTACTTTTAAGTGATTGCAGCGGTATAAGAGTGGGTGATATTGCTCAGAAGACTAATCTTTCAAGACCATCAGTATCACATCATTTACAAATATTAAAGAATGCAAATATGATAAGTGTGAGAAGAGAAGGAACAAAAAATTATTATTATCTAGAAGCAAGGGATAATGAGTTAAATAAGATTATAAGGCTTTTTAACCATGTCAATGCTATTATGAAGCATGCACCTGATAGAAGAGATGATTTTTAAATATTAGACGTGAAAATTGCATAATCAAAAATAAGGATTAAAATTGTTGGAGGAATAAGAGTGGATATGAAATCAGATGTTAGTATTGATTTAGAAAAATGTGTTGGTTGTAGTAAGTGTGTAAAAGATTGTCCAGAATATAATATAGTGATGGAAAATAATAAAGCTGTCATAAGAAGGGATGAATGTCTAAAATGTGGTCACTGTGTGGCTATTTGTCCTAAAGGCGCAGTGAGAATACCTCAATATGATGAAGAAGAAATTATACCTATAAGTGAGGAGGACAAACTTAATAGTGATACTCTACTAAAGGTAATAAAAGGTGGACGTTCCATTAGACAATTTAAAGATATTCCAGTAGAAAAGGAAAAGTTAATGCAGATCATTGAAGCAGGACGTTATACAGCAACTGCAAGTAATAAACAGGATGTTTCATATATTGTAATTACAGAAAAGAATAAGGAAATTGAAAAAGAAGCGGTAAAGTTATTGAGATTACTCAAAAAGCCTCTTGGACTATTTATACCAATTGTAAAATCAATTACTGTAGATGATGAATTTTATTTTAAAAATGCTCCAGCTGTTATTGTTGTAGTATCAAAGGATCAAGTTAATGGTTCTTTAGCAGCATCTAATATGGAGTTAATGGCAGAGTCGTTAGGGCTCGGCACATTTTACAGTGGATTTTTTACTAGAGCAGTAAATATAAGCGCTAAACTTAGAAGTCTCTTAAAAATGGAAAAAGGACAAAAGGTTGCAACTGTCCTAGTAATTGGATATCCAAATGTGACATATGAAAGGACTGTACCGAGAAAAAAAGCAGACATTCAATTTGTGTAGTTTTCAAGAAAAAATTCATTTGAAAGTTATAGATAAAATATAAAAAGCAGAGAAATATATATTTCTCTGCTTTTTGCTTTAAATATTTTTATAGAGATTTTATTATATTATTCATTAATGAAATAAAGGTGTTTTTTACTTTTTCTGAAGTTTCCATAACTTCTTCATGACTTAAAGGTTGATCTAATATTCCAGCTGCCATATTAGTCATGCAAGATATACCTAGTACCTTCATTCCTTGATGTTTTGCTATTATAACTTCAGGAACAGTTGACATACCAGCAGCATCTCCACCTAAGGTTCTTATCATTCTTATTTCAGCAGGTGTTTCATAAGTAGGGCCACTCATCATTGCATATACACCTTCTTTAAGTGTAAGGTTCAATGATGATGCTATATCCTTAGCCTTTACTCTTAAATCTTTATCATAGGCATTGGACATATCAGGGAATCTAGGACCAAAGTCATTTAAGTTTCTTCCTATTAGTGGATTATCACCCGATAAATTAATATGGTCTGATATTAGCATTAAATCTCCTGGCTCAAAAGATGTATTAACAGCTCCAGCAGCATTAGTTACGATTAGTGTTTCTACCCCGAGAAGTTTCATTACTCTAACAGGAAAAGTTACTTCATTCATTTTATATCCTTCATAAAAGTGAAAACGTCCTTGCATTGCAATAACAGATTTTCCTTGAAGTTTACCAATAACCAGTCTTCCTGCATGACCTTCTACTGTAGATACAGGAAAATGAGGTATTTCATTATAATTATAGTATTCTGCATCTTCTATTTTATCACCAATTGCACCTAGTCCTGATCCTAATATAAGTGCAATTTCAGGTTTGTATTTCGTCTTAGATAGTATAAAGTCACCAGCTTCTTTTATTTTTATATTTAAATCAATCATTATTCCACTCCTTATTCTTATTTCAATATTTCTTTAAGGAAACTCTCACCATTTTGTATTTTTTCAGTATTAAATATATCACATATGGTTTGCCCCATACTATAGAATCCCATTTTAATACCTAGGTTATAACCTTCTTTTAGTGATTTTCCATATGCTAAGAATGGTACATATTCTCTTGTGTGATCAGTTCCAGGGAATGTAGGATCGCATCCATGGTCAGCTGTTATAAATAATACATCTTCTTCCTTCATATTGCTTATTATTTCTTTTAATCTTTGGTCAAATGCTTCTAATCCCTCACCATAAGCCTTTGCATTATTTCTATGACCCCACTTAGAATCGAAATCTACAAGATTAGTAAAAATTAATCCAGAAGTACTTTCCTTCATATAATCTAGAGTTTTATCAACTCCATCCATGTTATCTTTAGTATGAACTGCGTGAGTTATTCCTTTACCAGAGAAAATATCTTCGATTTTTCCTACTGCCATAACAGGAACTCCTGCTGATTTTAATATGTCTAAAGTTGTTTCATGTGGTGGAACTAATGCATAGTCTTTTCTATTAGGTGTTCTGCTAAAGTTACCTGGTTCGCCTATATAAGGTCTAGCGATTACACGAGCTACTTTACGATCTCCATGTAACATTTCTCTAGCTATTTCACAATATTTATATAAATCATCTAGTGGTATTAATTCTTCATGAGCTGCAATTTGAAATACTGAGTCAGCTGAAGTATATACTATTAGTGCACCAGTTTTTAATTGTTCTTCACCTAATTCATCAAGTATCTCAGTTCCTGATGCAACTTTATTTCCTATTACTTTTCTTCCAGTTTTCTCTTCAAATTCTTCTATTAAATCTTTAGGAAATCCATTAGGATATGTAGGGAAGGCAACTTCAGTTTTTACCCCAACCATTTCCCAATGGCCAGTTACAGTATCCTTACCATTTGAAGCCTCGTGCAATTTACCATAACAACCTATAGGATTTTGGGCTTTGTTTATGTTCTCCATACCATCAATTAATCCAAGACCAAGGGATTCCATATTAGGTAGCTTTAATCCACCATTATATTTTGAAACATTTCCTATAGTATTTGAACCAACGTCACCATACTTATCTGCATCAGGAAGAGCACCCATTCCAACACTATCTAGAACTATCCAAATTACTCTTTTTATCATAATATCGCCTCCAAAATAATAATTGAATATAATCTAAGAATCCTAGATTATATATTAAGTGTAACCGCTTTACTTTTAAGGGTTAATTATTCTAAAGGAGTATATCCTCTAGAATAAAAATTTTAATTTTGTTTTTTATAATATTTTTCAGATCCTTTAAGTACTAATGAAGATTTAAGTGTTATAGTCTGTACTTCTACTTTATCATCTGAGTTAAGAGAATCTAGAAGTAAGTTCATTCCTATTTCTCCTAGTTCAGTAGTTGGACCATCAATATAACTAATATCTAATCCTATTATATTAAATAAATCTATTCTATCAAAGGAAATTAGTGCAATATCTTCAGGAAAAGATAAATTTTTTTCTCGTATAGATTTTATGGCCCCGATAGTCATTTGGTTAGAGCTAGTGAAAATTGCAGTTGGGCCATTATGTAACTCTAAAATTCTATTTGTTAAATTATATCCAGATTCAAGTGTATAGTCACCATAAAGAATATAATCATCATTTATCTGAATATTATTTTCACTTAAAGCTCGTTTGTAACCATCAAGACGTTCTTGAGCAGACTTAGAATTCATTCTTCCAGTAATTATTGCAATCTTAGTATGCCCTTCGTGGATTAATGAATTCACTGCATTATAACTACTTTCTAGGTTGTCTACAAAGACACCAGAAAAGTTTGAATGCTTTAGATGCCCATCTATCAAAACCACAGGAATACCTAAATTATTTAATTCATTTAAGCAATCTACATTTTGGTCATCTTCACAGGAGGTTGGTGTAATTAATAGGCCACGGATTCTATGTTCTCTTAAGGATTGAATGCTTCTAATTTCTTTTTGAATTGATTCATGTGAATCGCAGAGAATTATGTTAAAGTTATTATCTTCAGCAACTTTATTTATACCTCTAAATACTTCACCATAGAAAGGATTCGTTATATCTGGAACAATTACTCCTATTGTATTAGTTTGTTTTTTAGATAAACTTCTTGCAATCGCAGATGGAGTATAATTATAATCCTTCATAATTTTTAATATCTTTTCTTTTGTTTCTAATTTAACGTAACCAGAATTATTAAGTACCCTTGAAACAGTAGCTAGAGAAACACCAGCAGCTTTAGCAATATCAGAAATCGTTGCAGCCATTTAAATCCCCCCAAAAAATAAATAGTAATAATATTATATGTAAGTAGTACAAAAATAAATAATTAATGGACTAAATATATCAATATATAATGGTAACATTTTCACCCATAATTTACAACAAATCAACATAAAAATCAATAGTAAATTAAAGAAAAACTGGACTTTTGTTAATATAATTACATTTAAATCATAGGGAAATAAAGTATAATTTAAAATAGAACTAAGTTAGATAACATTAATATAATGGATTAAGGAGAATACTATGAAGAAGAGGATTTTTGTGATTTTAGGTGTATTACTGGTTTTGTTGGGCTTAAGTCAATTATATATTTTCACTGGTGGAACTAAAAAAAATATAGAAAAAAGTGATGCTATAATTATTCTTGGTTGCAAGGTGAATGGAAAAGATCCCTCGAGATTTTTATTAGAAAGAACCTTAAAAGCAAAAGAATTATATAGTGAGGGACTGGGAGAATATATAATATTATCAGGCGGGCAGGGATCAGGTGAAGAAATATCTGAGGCTTTGTGTATGAAGAAGATATTGGTTGATGAAGGTATACCAGAAGATAAGTTGTTACTTGAAGATAAATCAAAAAATACCTATGAAAATCTAAGAAATTCTAAGGAAATAGTTGAAGAAAAAAAGTTTAATCATGTAATTGTAGTGTCAAATGAGTTTCATTTAAGAAGAGCAAAGATGTTAGGTGATAAGTTAAATATTAATGCAAAATATTCAGGAGTATTTGTGAAGGATAAATGGTTAACTGAGATTTATGGTGGAATACGAGAAATCCCTGCAATAATTAAAGATAGTTTTAGATAGTAGAAAAATAATAATCACTCATTTTAAAATGAGTGATTATTAGATTTAAGTTATAAAGAAAAATTTCTTTGGCATAGGAATTTATTAAGTATAAGCATATAATTCTAACTTATTTTTAGAATAAGGAACCAAGAAGAAACCAAGGTAATGGATTGTAGCCATAATAATAAGGTTGATAGTATGATTGATAATAAGGATGATAGTAAGGATGATAGTAATGATGATAGTAAGGATGTTGGTAAGGTTGTTTATATCCATGACCATAGCTAGGATAATTCTTATAATTGGAGTATTGCTGTCTATTAGTTCCGGTGGAAGAACCGCTAGAACCAGTAGTAGAACCGCTAGAACCAGTAGTAGAACCTGTAGAACCAGTAGTAGAGCCTGAAGTACTAGATCCTCCAGAAGTTAAACCTGTAGTTGAAGACTGGGTTCCTGGATAAGATTGAATGTATGGAGTAGTTGATCCAGGCATTTGCATACCTCCAGGCATTTGCATACCTCCGGGCATCTGCATGCCACCAGGCATTTGCATATATGGGTATTGTCCTTCTTGACCTTGAGTTTGTCCTTGAGGCATGTAATAAGGATTTGGTAAAAATGGAACAGTTTTTAGATATTCCATGCAACTAGCAAATGGACTCATTTGGCCACCTTGCATCATGTCCTGAGTAGTTTGACCGTATTGTCCAAATTGAGTTCCTAGGCCTGATTGAGTACCTGAGCCAAATTGGGTTCCTTGAGTTCCAGAACCATATTGAGTTCCTTGATTATATAGATTATCCTGAGTATTAGTCTGGCTACTGCTTCCTTGATCGTCATATTGTTCACGATACATGAGTTTCCTCCGATAAATTTTTTTTACATTAATGATATATGCGAAATAAGGTCGTAATGTGAAAGTAATATAAAAAATCGTCAAGGCAATCAATTCTATTTTTATTTTTTATGGGAAGGCAGCTGATCCTTAAATTTAATTTCAAACTTATAAAGTTACTTGAATACTTAAAACGTTATAATTTATTAAAGAGTAAAAAAAGGTAGTTAAATGAATTGTTATAAAATTCTTTAACTACCTAACCTTAACATATTATTGTAGGAACATTTCTCCAACTTGAACTACGTCACCTGCACCTACAGTAAGAAGTATGTCACCATCCTTCATTTTACCTTTTACATAATCACATGCCTCTTTATGTGAAGAGACATTTATGCATTTTATACCTTTAGATCTTAGAGCATCACCTAACATTTTGGAGTTTATATCTCCAGGGTCCTTTTCTCTAGCTGCATATATATCCATTAAAATAAGTTCATCAACATCATTGAATGCTTCAGTAAACTCTTTAAAAAGAGTTTTTGTTCTTGTATATGTGTGAGGTTGGAAAACACAAAACAAGTTATTATGCTTAATGTTTTTTGAAGTACTTAATGTAGCCTTTATTTCTACTGGGTGGTGAGCATAATCGTCAATAACAGTTACACCATCTTTTACACCCTTATATTCAAAACGCTTATGAGCTCCTCCGAAGGAAGTAAGACCTTGAGTTATTGCATCAGCAGAAAGATTAAAGATTAAACCTACTGCTACAGATGAAAGCGCATTTAAAACATTATGCTTTCCAGGAACATTTAATGAAATTGTAAATAATTTATCTTCATATTTATACGCATCAAAGGTTGCACACCCTTTTTCATTAAACACTATGTTTTTAGCAGTAATAATGCCACCATCAATTCCGTAACTTATAACATTACAAGATGCAGTTTCCATTGCTTTCACAACTCTAGGATCATCATTATTTCCAATTAAGTAACCATCTTGTGGTATAAGTTTTACGAACTTTTCAAAAGTTTCTTGAATATGATTGATATCTCTGTAGTAATCTAAGTGATCAGCATCAATATTAAGTATTATTCCTATATATGGATAAAAACTTAAAAAAGAAGCTTTATATTCACATGCTTCTGTTATGAAATATTCAGAATTTCCAACTTTATAGTTACCATTAATAATGTCTAATTCTCCTCCAACCAGTATAGTTGGATCTAAATTTCCTTCAAGTGCTATATGAGAAACCATAGATGTTGTTGTTGTTTTCCCATGAGTTCCAGCAATTGCAACATTATATTTATGACCTTGCATAATATGGCCTAAAAATTCAGCTCTATCCATTAATGCAAGTCCTCTTTCCTTCGCTTCTAGTAGTTCAGGATTGTCCTTTGGAATAGCAGCAGTATAAACAACTAAATCTGCATCTCCTATATTTTCTCTTTTATGACCTATGTATATTTCAGCACCTTTAGCTTTAAGTGAATCAATTATTTTAGAATTTTTAGCATCGGAACCAGAGACTCTATAACCACCATTTAAAAGCACAGCAGCTAATCCACTCATGCTTATTCCACCAATACCTATGAAATATACCTTCATGTGTTTATCCTTTAAAAAATCAAAAGACAATTTTATCAACTCCTTAAGTTAATTCATTTATAATTATATACAATTTTATGAAATTGAACACACTTTTTATAGAAGAATTAATAATTGGAAGAAAAATATAATAAAATACTTGCTAATTGTTTAAATAATATTGATTATGGCCATAATATAGAATAAAATATGAATATTAAGATAGTTTTTTATATAGAAAATTCGTTAAATATGATAAAAATGTAGGTGATTTTTGTGGAAAAGTTAAGTAGAAATAGCAGAGTTGTAGCCATTACAAAACTATTAATGGAGAATCCAAATAAAATAATAGGATTAAATAATTTTTCGGATTTATTAAATGCGGCAAAATCAACAGTTAGTGAAGATATAGTAATAGTAAGAGAAGTTTTGGAGAAATTGGGAATGGGAAGAGTGGAGACCATTTCTGGTGCAGCTGGAGGGATAAAATTCATAAATGGAATTAGTGATGAGAGTAGGGAGAAATTTGGAGAAAGATTATGCGAACTCTTAAAGGAACCATCAAGAATAGTACCTGGTAATTTTATTTACATGACAGACTTAATGTATAATCCACAAATAATAAGCAAGGCTGGGGTTATTTTAGCAACTGCGCTTGGAAATCATAAAGCTGATTATGTAGTTACAGTTGAAACTAAAGGAATACCATTAGCTTATGAAGTTGCGAAAAATCTAGGAACAGAATTAGTGATTGCAAGAAGAGACAATAATAAAGTTACTGAAGGACCTACGGTTACAATAAACTACGTTTCTGGAAGTAGCGGTAAGATTCAACAAATGTCTCTTTCAAAAAAGTCTTTAAAAACAGGAAGTAGATGTATATTTATTGATGACTTCTTAAAAGGAGGCGGAACTGCAAAAGGTATACAAGATTTGCTAAATGAATTTGATTCGGAATTAGTAGGAATAGGGGTTCTAGTGGATCATATTGGAGCAGAAAAAAAGTTAATTGATGATTATGTTTCTATAATAGAATTGAAAAATGTGGATAAAAATGGAGTGGTCGACTTAAAGCCATCAAAATTATTAATTTAATATTCTAAAAATTTCAACAAAAAAAAGGATTTTAGTAACTTTTATAGAATATAAACTACAATAAACAACTGGAGGTGTAGTGAAATGCAAATCACAGACGTAAGAATAAGAAAAATAGCTGCTGAAGGAAAGATGAAGGCTATAGTTTCTGTTACTTTCGATAACGAGTTTGTTGTACATGACATTAAAGTTATTGAAGGACAAAATGGTCTATTTATTGCAATGCCAAGTAGAAAAACTCCTGATGGGGAGTTTAAAGATATAGCGCATCCAATAAATACAGAGACTAGAGAAAAGATTCAAAATGCTATTTTGGATGAATATGAAAAAGCCAAAGTAGAAGAAGATGAAGAGTCTGTACAGGAATAATCATGTATAAAAAAGGAAGCAGAGCTTCCTTTTTTTACTTTTAGAAGAAAAAGAATAGTAACCTATAAAATTACACAAAGTTACATTAAACTATAATTTAAAAAATATAAAAATTAGCTATGCTTTAAGCAGTACCTGTATTGTAGAATTTGCTGTAAAATTCAGAAAATTAGGGATATGAAGATTTCGTTAGATTATGTTGAAATAGTAGATTTAATAACCTATAATATAATAGGTACGTTAAAAAATATCATAATTCAACTTAAAATTAAGTGAAAGAACATAGAGGTGTATTAATGTATAGTTGTGCTTTAATCCTAGCAGCAGGGCAAGGAAAGAGAATAAAATCAAACCTACCTAAGGTACTGCATAAAGTATGTGGTAAGGAAATGGTTAATCATGTAATAGACACTATGAGAATGGCTAAAATACAAGATGTTAATGTTATAATTGGAAAAGGTGCAGAACTTGTACAAGAAATGACTCAAGAAAAGAATGTGAGTTATTCAATACAATCAGAACAATTAGGAACAGGGCATGCAGTTATATGTGCTAAGGATTTCTTAGAGGATAAAGATGGTGTAGTTGCAATATTTACTGGTGATGCACCATTGGTAAAAAATGAAACTGTAGAAAGCTTAATAAATAAGCATATAACAGAAGGAAATTCTGCAACATTATTAACTTCTATAATCGATAATCCAGCTGGGTATGGAAGAATAATTAGAAGTGGAGATAGTGTTGAAAAAATTGTAGAACATAAAGATTGTAATGAGAGTGAATTAGAGACAAAAGAAATAAATGCAGGAATGTACTGCTTTAATATAAAATCACTAGTAGAGGCTTTAGATAAGTTGTCAAATGATAATGCTCAAGGAGAGTATTATTTAACTGATGTTATAGGAATACTAAAAAACCAAGAGGAAAAAGTAGGCGCATTGGTTACAGAGTTTGAAGAAACCTTAGGGGTTAATTCAAGAGTTGAATTAGCTAAAGCAGAAGAGATAATGAAAGAAAGAATAAATAATAAGCATTTAGAAAATGGGGTAACTATTATTGATCCTAAATCAACTTACATTGGAATTGATGTAACTATTGGTCAAGATACAATTATTTATCCAGGTAATGTTATAGAAGGAAATACTGAAATAGGCACTGATTGTATGTTATATCCTAATTCAAGAATTAGTAATTCTAAAATTGGAGATAATGTAGAGATTCAAAGTTCAGTAATTTTAGATAGTAAGATTGGTGGAAATACTACTGTAGGTCCATTTGCATATATTAGACCAGAATCAGTAATTGGCGAAAAAGTTAGAATAGGTGACTTTGTTGAAATAAAAAAATCAACTATTGGAAATAACACTAAAGTATCACATTTAACCTACATTGGTGATGCAGAAGTAGGAGAAAGCTGTAACTTTGGTTGTGGAACAGTTGTTGTTAACTATGATGGTAAGAATAAGCATAAAACAAAAATAGGCAACAATTCATTTATAGGATGCAATACGAATTTAGTTTCTCCTGTAGAAGTTAAGGATAATACTTATATTGCTGCAGGTTCAACTATAACAAAAGAAGTCCCAGAAGGTAGTCTTGCTATTGCAAGAGCAAAACAAACAAACATTGAGGGATGGGTTAATAAAAAAGGGCTTAAAAAATAACAATTTTACAAAGGCACTTTTTAAAATATATTAAGGAGGTATTCTAAGGAATGATTACCCATGGAAGAAATATTAAAATTTTCACTGGAAATTCACATCCAAAACTTGCAAAAGACATAGCTGATATATTAGGGGTGCCAGTGGGTAATGCGAAGGTAGGAACCTTCAGCGATGGAGAAATATGCGTAGATATTAATGAGACTGTTAGAGGACAAGAGGTGTTCGTAGTTCAATCAACTAATTCACCAGTTAATAACAATCTTATGGAATTGCTAATTATGATTGATGCGCTTAAAAGAGCATCAGCAGGAAGAATAACAGCTGTTATTCCATACTATGGTTATGCAAGACAAGATAGAAAGGCAAAATCTAGAGACCCAATCACTGCAAAACTAGTTGCTGATATATTAACTACTGCAGGGGCAGATAGAGTTTTAACAATGGATTTACATGCCGCTCAAATACAAGGATATTTTGATATACCAGTAGATCATTTATTAGGATCACCTATACTAGCTAGATACTTTGTTGAAAAAGGATTTGAAGATAGAGAAGATGTTGTAGTAGTATCTCCTGATTTAGGAAGTGTTACAAGAGCTAGAAAGTTTGCAGATAAGTTACATGCACCAATTGCTATAATTGATAAGAGAAGACCAAAAGCTAACGTATCAGAAATAATGAATATTATCGGAGAAGTTAAAGGTAAGGCATGTATACTTATCGATGATATGATTGATACTGCAGGAACGATTGCTAATGCAGCAAATGCTTTAAAAGATTTAGGAGCAACTAATGTATATGCATGCTGTACTCATGGTGTTTTATCTGGTCCTGCATTTGACAGAATCAATGCAAGTGCAATTGAAGAGTTAATTATGCTAGATACTATAGCACTACCAGAAAGAAATGATTTAGATAAATTTAAGTCTATTTCAGTAGCACCTCTATTTGCAGAAGCAATTAAGAGGATCTATGATGAGGAACCATTAAGTAAATTATTTGAAGCTTAATACATATAAGTTATATAGTATTGATAAGTGAAAATTTTAAGTTGCGTATGGAAATTAAAATTGAAAGTTACTTATATTAAAAGAGGATGGCATGACTTGCCATCCTTTTTTCATTAAATATTATTTGGTATCTTTACATAAGTTAAAAAAAAGCTACAATATTATAAAAACTATATTTTATTATGTAAACTTGTGGTAAATTATTTATATGAAAGGAGTGGAGATAAGAATGGAAGGAACAATCGGTAAAATATTAGTAGTGGACGACGATGAAAATATTTGTGAGTTAATTAAGATGTATTTAAATAGTGCAAATTATGATAGTAAGGTTGTATATAATGGGAAGGATGTACAAGAAACTTTTATGGAATATAAACCAGATTTAGTTTTGCTTGATATAATGCTTCCTAATATAGATGGAATAGATGTACTTAAGTGGATTAGAAAAGAAGGAGAAACACCTGTTATTATGCTAACTGCAAAGGGGGATACTTTTGACAAAGTACTTGCTTTAGAATTAGGGGCAGACGACTATATAGTAAAACCTTTTGAGCCTAAAGAACTTTTGGCTAGAGTAAAGGCAGTACTTAGAAGATATACCTCAGATCCTTCAAATAAAGAAGTAATAAGCTATTCAGATTTAAGTGTGGATGCGAACTCTTATAATGTAGTTTATAAAGGAACTGAAATAAAAATGCCACCAAAAGAATTTGAGTTATTGTACTACTTAGCATCAAATAAAAATAAAGTATTTACAAGGGAACAACTTTTATGTGAGGTTTGGGGATATGATTATCCAGGAGACTCTAGAACTGTAGATGTTCATGTGAAAAGATTAAGAGAAAAACTTCCTGAGGGTAGCACTTGGCAAATTGAGACTGTTTGGGGGGTAGGTTATAAATTCGAGGTGAAGTAGCAAATGAAAAGAGAGAGCTTAGTTTCAAAATTGCTTATTGCAGTAACAGGTATAGTTGCATTATCTTTTATTATAATTGCAGCTAGCCTTTCATTTTGGTTTGAGGGATATTTTTTTGATAGAAGAAAAAGCCTTTTAGACAATCAGGCTCAGTTAATTTCATCAACATCAATTGATTACTTATCAAATAAGCAAAATTCATTAGCTTCATTAAATAATGTAATGAATTATGTTAGCGGAAGCCTCTCTATAGATATTCTTTTAGCTGATAATATGGGGTATGTATATGCTGTGTCTGATAAAAGCTACGAATCTTTAAAATATACAAAGCTTCAAGTAGAAAATATGGATGAACTTAAGGCAGGTAAAGCAGTTGAGGTAAAGGATCCTAAAGAGAGATTTTCAGACTCGTCAGAATATGTATATTATAAACCTATAATAAGCAAAGGAAACTTTTATGGATTTATTGTAATGGTAACCCCACTAGAGCAGATTAGGGCTCCACTCAATAAAGTTTATCTTGTTATATGGTTTTCAGCTGTTATTGCTATTGCATCATCTGTAGTGGTGATTTATTTGCTTGCTCAAAATATTCTAATTAGGCCTTTAGCAGAAATAAATGCAGTTTCAAAAAGAATAGCTAAGGGAGAAGTTGGTCAAAGAGTAATAATTAGATCAAATGATGAAATAGGGGAATTGGGAGAGTCATTTAATATAATGGCAGATTCTCTTGAGAAGGTAGATAATAATAGAAGAGAGTTTATCTCAAACGTTTCTCATGAGTTAAGATCTCCAATTACGTCAATAAAAGGATTTATAGCAGGAATACTAGATGGAGTTATTACTAAAGATAAAGAAAATCAATATTTAAAAATTGTTTATGATGAAATTCAGAGATTAACAAGGTTAATAAATAAACTATTAGATATGTCAGCCATGGAAGAAGGAAAGGTAGAATTAGAAATAAGTGAAGTAGAAGTAAATAGTTTAATTACAAGAGTTGTTATGAATTTGGAAAATAAAGCATTAGATAAAAAGTTAAAGGTAGATGTGGTTTTTGAAGAAAAACGCATTTTTGCCTTAGCTGATAGGGATAGGCTAATTCAAGTAGTGACTAATGTAGTTGATAATGCTATTAAATATTCATATTCAGGCGGAAATATCAAAATATATACTAAGGTTAAATTGAATAAGATATATATAAGTATATATAATGATGGACCAACTATTTCTAAAGAAGACTTGAATAATATTTGGCAGAGGTTCTATAAGGCTGATAAATCGAGAACTAATAAACTTAGTACAGGGTTAGGACTTCCTATAGTAAGACAAATCATTACTCAGCACGGTAATGATATATGGGTTCAAAATAGTGAAGATGGAAAAGGAGTAATTTTTACTTTTACTTTGTCCAGAGCTACCTAAAGTGAGGGTATTATATGCTAAATAATAATGAAAAAAAAGATGATATTGATGTAAGTGAAAAAAGAGATGAAGGAAAAGTATCTATAAGTGTAAAAAAGAACAAACGTAAGATTTTTCTAAAGGTATTTGCACTGGGGACTTTTCTCGTTTTATTGTCAGTAATTACAGGCGTAATAACATCTCAGATTATTATAAATAAGAAAATAAAAGAATTAGGCTTGAACACTATTTATGGAAATGATTATGTTTCTTATGAAAATGTTTTGAATAATATTTATCTTTCCAAAGTAATAAAGAAAACCTCCGTATCATTAGTTACTATAAGTGACAATAAGGAGAACTTGAATACAAATAAGTCATTTACAGATAGAGCAACAGGAGTGATTATAGACTCTCGAGGATATATAGCAACTAGTTTTAGCTCTATTAAAAATTTAAAGAGCATATATGTTGGGCTTTCTTCACCAGGAACCAAACCAATGCAAGGTAAGTTTATAGGAAAGTATGAGCCTTTAGACATTGCAATTATTAAGATTGAAGGAACAGGATATACTGCTTGTGAGCTAGACAAAGATGACAAAACTGCTGTGGGAGATCGTGTTGTTTCAATTGGACACCCTCTAAGTGCCAGTGAAGTAGGGTTTGCTAGTTTTGGAGTAGTAACATCAAATAGAATCGAAATAGCAATAAATCATGATGAAGAAGCTGAGAAAACATTTAATTCCATTCAAAGTAGTACTATAATAACGAAGGATAATAATGGTGGACCATTATGTAATTTAGACGGGGAAGTAATAGGAATTAGTTCGTTGGAATTCCAAAAGGAGCATGGTGAGAATAATTTATCTGTGATAGTTGGGGGAAGTGAGCTAGTTTCAATAATAGAGGCAATAATAGATACAGGAAATGCGGATAAGATAAAGTTGGGTTTTATTGGTGGGAGTATAAGGTCTGAGGATGGAAAAACTTATGAAGGAGTTTATGTAGAAAGTGTTATGCAAGATAGTGACATAGCAAAAGCAGGTATTGGACCTACTGATATAATTAAAGAAGTAGGCGGAGAAAAAATAAAAACTATTGAAGATTTAGATAAGATTATTAAAAAATATAATGTTGGAGATAATATAAGCTGTAAGATTTTAAGAAGCGGACAGCTAGTAGATATAAATTTAACTCTTTAAAGATATAAATCAAGAAGATTATTGAGATTAATATCATAATTTCAGTGATATAATTAACTATGTAATTATGAAACAACTTTTTATGTTTTGACATCATAATGAAACATTATTAATGTATTATTTATATCATTAAAAGTTTTTAATTGCATAACATAAGTAGTCTGGAGGGAAACTATGTATTTAATTGTGGGGCTTGGAAATCCAGGAAGTGAGTATAAAGGAACAAGACATAATATAGGGTTTGAAGTTATAGATAATTTAGCAGAAAAAAATAATATTAATATTAACAAAAAAAAGTTTAAAGCAGAATATGGAGAAGGTAATATAGCGGGTGAAAAAGTTATTTTGCTTAAGCCTACTACATATATGAATCTTAGCGGGGAGAGTATAAGAGAGGTAATAAACTTTTATAAAATTTCCAGTGAGCAGATTATAGTAATATATGATGATATTAGCTTGGCTGTTGGAAGGCTAAGAATAAGGGGTAAAGGAAGTGCTGGAGGACATAACGGAATAAAAAGTATTATAACAAATTTAGGTAGTGATGTTTTTCCAAGAATTAAGGTAGGGGTAGGACAACCTAAAGGAGATTTAGTTTCTCATGTCTTAGGTAAGTTCTCAAAAGAGGAACAAGAGATGTTGAGAAAGGTTATAAGTGCTGCTGGAGAGTCAGCAGAAGAAATAATTAAAAGCGGAGAAGTTGAAGCTATGAATAAGTATAATAGCTTTTCACTATAGAAGTTTTTGAACGGTGGTGTATCATATGAGATTAAGAGGTATTATGGAACCTCTAGAATCTTCCGACAAATTTAAAGAAGTTATTAAAAACTTAGATTCAAATACTACTCCAGTGGGAGTGTATGGTTTGGGCGATTCTGGTAAAAGCTATTTTATTAATGGTGTTTATGAAAATTACCATAAATCTATTTTAGTTGTAACGCATTCGGATATGGAGGCGAAAAATCTGTATGAAGATCTTTCCCTGTTCCATATGAATGTGTTTTATTTGCCTGCAAAAGAAGTGGTTTTTTATAATATTGATGCTATTTCCGGGGACTTGAGATGGGAAAGACTTAAAGTATTTAAGGAAATGTTAAATAATAAGAAAAAGATAGTAGTCACATCTATAGAGAACTTGGCATCCTTGTATACACCAAAAGAACTTTATGAAAGTCATTTTGTAAAATTAAAAATTTCAGATGAATATGACTTAAAAGAACTTACAACATTATTAGTTGAAAGTGGCTATGAAGCTGTGGAAATAGTTGAAGGAAAAGGACAGTTTTCTTTAAGAGGTGGAATATTAGATGTGTTTCCGATTCAATATGGAACACCATATAGAATAGAGTTTTTTGGAGATGAAATAGAGTCAATAAGAAGCTTTAACTTAGAAACTCAGAGAAGTGTTTCTAAGGTTGATGAAATTGAAATTTTTCCAGCTAAAGAAGTGGTCTTAGATAAAGTAGCATTAGAAAGATCTATTCGTAATATCGAAAGTGAATTTAATGAGGTTAAGAATAAAAGAAAAAAAGAAAAAGAGGTATGTGAAAAACTAGATTCGATAGTTAGAAATAATATTGAGCTTCTAAAGGAAACTTGGACATTCGAGACTATAGAAAGTTATATGCCTTTTTTATATGAGAATCCTTGGAGTTTATTTCAGTATACTAATGATTATTTAGTTGTTATGGATGATACCCAAAGGTGTAAAGGTAGATTAGAAAGTCTATATTATGAGTTTGGTGAAAATTATACTTCGTTTTTATCAAGAGGGGATATACTCCCCTCTCAAGGAAAACTTTTAATAGAGGAAGATATTCTTTATAATGCGCTAGAAGATAAAGAATTAATAACTATAGATGCTTTAGCTAAAGGCAGGGAGTATCTTAGACCTCTTGCAATAAATAATTTTACACAACTAACACTT
The DNA here is from genome assembly GCF_028728205.1 of Clostridium sp. 'White wine YQ'. NCBI lineage: Bacteria > Bacillati > Bacillota > Clostridia > Eubacteriales > Clostridiaceae > Clostridium > Clostridium sp. 'White wine YQ'. The sequence goes on along the minus strand of NZ_JAQYUU010000003.1, from coordinate 30,400 downwards.
CATGAATATCAAGGACAATTGGATTTTTTAATTGAAGATATAAAAGATAAAAAACAAAAAGGTTTTAAAACCTTAATATTATCAGGAACAAGAAGCAGAGGGGAAAGACTGGTAGATACTTTAAGAGATAGAGGAATTGAGAGCTCTTATAGGGATGAGGTTAAAGAAGTTCAATTTGGAGAAGTAGTTATTACCTTTGGTAATCTCCTTAAGGGGTTTGAATATCCTGAATTAAGATTATGTGTAATTTCAGATAAAGAAGTATTTGGTGAAGCAAAAAGAAAGATTTCTAGAAAGCCTTCAAAGCAAAAAGGTGTAGGAAAGATAAAGAGTTTTGGAGAACTAAAACCTGGTGACTATGTTGTTCACGTAAATCATGGTATTGGTGTATATAAAGGAATCAAACAGATAGAGGTTTCTGGTCATACAAGGGATTACTTAGATATTTTATATGATAAAGGTGATAAGCTATATGTTCCTGTTGATCAATTAGACATGATTCAGAAATATATAGGAAGTGAAGGTAAGTCTCCTAAAATAAATAAATTAGGTGGTACCGAGTGGCAAAAGGCAAAGGCTAAGGTAAGAAATTCTATAAATGATATTGCTGAAGAATTGGTGAAACTATATGCAGCAAGGGCTACATTAAGAGGACATATTTATTCTAAAGATACTCAATGGCAAAGACAATTTGAGGATGAATTTCCATTTGAAGAGACACCAGATCAGCTAACATCATTAGAAGAAATTAAGAAGGATATGGAATCTGATAAACCTATGGATAGACTTCTATGTGGGGATGTTGGTTATGGAAAAACAGAGGTAGCAATTAGAGCAGCCTTTAAAGCTGTTATGGATGGGAAACAGGTAGCATTTTTAGTACCAACAACAATTTTGGCAGAACAACATTATAATAACATGAGAAAGAGATTTTCTGATTTCCCAATTAAGATTGACATGATAAGTAGATTTAGAACAGCTAAAAAGCAAAAAGAAACTTTGAAGGCATTAAAAGAAGGAAATGTAGATATATTAATTGGAACCCATAGGCTCGTATCCAAAGATATTTCTTTCAAAGATTTAGGTTTACTGATAGTAGACGAAGAGCAAAGATTTGGAGTTACTCAAAAAGAAAAAATAAAGAATTTAAAAAAGAATGTTGATGTTTTAACCTTAAGCGCAACTCCGATTCCAAGAACACTTCATATGTCATTAACAGGCGTAAGAGACATTTCGGTAATAGAGACACCACCAGAGGAAAGATACCCTATACAAACCTATGTAGTTGAACATAACGACCAATTAGTAAGAGATGCAATATTAAGAGAACTAAATAGAGGTGGGCAAGCGTTTTTTGTTTATAACAGAGTTGAAGATATTGAAAAGATGGCTAAATACTTAATGGATTTGATACCTGAAGCAAAAGTTACAATTGCTCATGGGCAAATGACTGAACGAGAGCTTGAAAAAGAAATGATTGCCTTTATGAATAAAGAATATGATATATTACTCTGTACAACTATCATAGAGACTGGGATAGATATTCCTAATGTAAATACCATGATAGTTTATGATTCTGACAAAATGGGATTGTCTCAACTATATCAGCTTAGAGGTAGAGTAGGTAGAAGTAACAGAATAGCTTATGCATATTTTGTATATAAAAAAGATAAAATCCTTACAGAAGTCGCTGAAAAGAGATTAAAAGCATTGAAGGATTTTACAGAATTGGGTTCTGGATTTAAAATAGCCATGAGAGATTTAGAAATCAGGGGAGCTGGAAATATGATGGGATCAGCTCAACATGGTCACATGGCATCTGTTGGTTATGATTTGTATTGTAGAATGCTTGAAGATACAATTAAATTAATTAAAGGTGAAATAGATCAAGAGCCAATTGAAACAACAGTAGATATTAAGGTGGATGCATTTATTTCAGAGAATTATATTGAAGACGAAATTCAGAAAATTGAAGTCTACAAAAAAATTGCAGCTATTGAAAATCAAGAAGATTATGATGATATAAAAGAAGAGCTGAATGATAGATATTCAAAAATTCCATCAGAAATATTTAATTTGATGGACATAGCGTATATAAAAAGCAAAGCAAAAATTCTTGGAGTTGAAGAGGTAAAAGAAAAAGATAACAAGGTATTATTTATTTTCCAAGGTAGAGATAGAGTAAAACTAGATATATATAAAGCTTTACTAGATAATTACAAAAATAAAATTTATATTAACCTTGGAGAAAAACCGACATTTGCTTACAAAATAAGTGAAGGTAAAAAGGAAACTTTATTAGAAGAAATAAAAGAATTGTTGAATAAAGTTGTTTAAGAAAAATCTTTGGAATTTTGATAGCTTTGAAATAAATAGAAAATATTGATATACTAATATTATGTCAAAATGGTTTAACTTAAAATTAATTATATATGTATTGCTAGTTGAACTTAAAGCTAAAATGAAAGGTGAGGAAGATATTGAAGAAAGTTAAAAAATTATTAGGGCTTATAATTGTTGGAGTATTAAGTTTCTCTGTAGTTGGTTGTAATATGGTTCAAAAAACACCAGAAGCTATCGCAAAGACTGTTGTAGCAAAAGTAGGCGATCAAAAGATAACATTGGGAGAAGTAGATGAAAATCTACAACAAACTATAAGTCAACTAAAGCAACAATATGGAGATAAATATTTAGATAATGCAGATGCTAAAAGTGCATTAACAAGTCAAAGAAAAGAAGTTCTTACTCAATTAGTAAATCAAAAAATGATGCTTAAAAAAGCTGAGGATCTGAAAGTAGTTCCTTCAGATGCAGATTTAAATAAAGCAGTAGATGACCAAATAAAATCATACCAAGAAATGTATGGTGGAGAAGATAAGTTAAATGATGCAATTAAAGCAGCAGGAATGACATTAGATTCACTTAAAAAGCTTATAAGAGAACAAGCAATAGTTCAAAAAGCTCAAGAAGCTCTTACTAAAGATGTAAAAGTAACTGAAGATGATGCAAAAAAATACTATGAAGAAAATAAGGCTACTGAGTTTACGCAAGGTGCAGGAGCTACTGTTTCACATATATTAGTTGCGACTGAGGATGAAGCTAAAAAAATAAAACAACAATTAGATGGTGGAGCTAAGTTTGAAGATGTAGCTAAAGCTTCATCAACAGATACTGGATCAAAAGATAATGGAGGAAGCTTAGGATTCATTCCTTACAACTCAACTCAATATGATGCTGATTTTATGGCTGGAGTTAAAGCTCTTAAAAAAGATGGAGATATTTCAGGTCCTGTAAAGAGTCAATTCGGATATCATATTATTAAAGTAACTGGTATTCAAACTCAAGATATTGTTAAGAAGTTTGAAGATGTTAAAGAAGACATAATTACAAATGTAACAAATCAGAAGAAGAGTGATTTAATTAATTCTACCTTAGAACAATTAAAGAAAGATTATAAAGTAACAACTTACGAAGATAAACTATAATAGATATTTAATATTAGGAGTCATATCAAGAAAATTCTTGATATGACTCTTTTTTAGTAGATATAACAATTAGAATATTCCATAATCATCAATGAGAAATCTTTATTGCTAATTAGAATAAAAATAGCCAGTTTTACGTATAAAAAATTTATTTAGAAAAATAATAATGTTGTAAAGAAAAAATTACTTCAAAGTATAAAAATAGGAGGGACAAAGGATGAAAGCTACAGGCATAGTAAGAAGAATTGACGATTTAGGTAGAGTAGTAATTCCAAAGGAGATAAGAAGAACCTTAAGAATAAGAGAGGGAGATCCTCTTGAAATCTTTACAGATAGAGAGGGTGGGGTAATACTAAAAAAATATTCTCCTATTGGTGAGTTAACAGATTTCTCAAAGGAATATGCAGAGTCATTGCAACAATCAATTGGACACATTATCCTAATTGCTGATAAGGATGCGTTTATTTCAGTAAGCGGTGTATCAAAAAAAGATTATATAGAAAAGAAGGTATCAAGCGAACTAGAAGCAATAATGGAAGAAAGGAAGACTATATTATTAGGAGGTGGTACTGGTAAAGTAGTGCCACTATATAGTGATGATGATGCAGGTAAGTATAGTACACAAGTAATATCTCCAATAATAGCAGAAGGAGATACAATTGGTGCTGTAGTAATAATTGAAAAAGATGATGGACAAAAATTGGGTGATTTAGAAATGAAATTAGCTGAAACTGCATCAGCATTTTTAGGAAAGCAAATGGAACAATAACTACATAATTTAATATAAGTTAGAATAATACCTCTATGTTTGAAATAGACATTAGTATAGATTCAATTAACAATGAAAATATAAGAATAATTGATTTTCATAGTTTAAGTTCTGTAGTAAAGTTTCAAACTGGAGGTATTTTATGAGAAAGCAATCCCTAATAAAAGGAAGTATAATACTTGGTATGGCAGGAATAATAGCAAAGTTTTTAGGCATATTCTTCCGATGGCCATTAATAATGCTCATAGGAGATGAAGGAGTAGGATATTATCAAATGTCTTATCCTTTGTATATGTTTTTTATAGCTTTATCTGCAGGAGTCCCTGTAGCTATATCCAAAATGGTTTCAGAAAATAATGCTGTGGGAAATAAGGAAGATACTTTTCAAATAATTAGGGAAGCATTTTTGCTAATGGCAATATTGGGGACAGGCACTAGTTTGTTCTTGTTTTTTGGTGCAAGACCATTAATATCCCTTCTAAAGTGGGACAGTAAAGCCTACTTTTCATTGATAGGAATTTCATTTGCACCAATTATAATGACTTTTACCACTATATATAGAGGATTTTTTCAAGGATTACAAAACATGACACCCTCGGCAATCTCTCAGATATTAGAACAGATTGCCAGAGTAATTGTTGGTGTCGGTTTAGCTATTATATTACTTCCTAGGGGAATAGAATATTCAGCAGGTGGCGCTGCCTTTGGAGCTACTGCTGGAGCATTACTAGGAGGTAGTTATTTATACTTTAAATATAGGAAAGTTAAAAAGGAATTTGGTATAAAAAGAGTTTCATTTAATCCAGAAGTATTAACTAGATTACTTAAAATTTCTATTCCTATATCTCTAGGCGCTACAGTAGGTAGTGTTATGGGGCTTATAGATTCTGTTCTAGTTCCAAGAAAACTATTGGAAGCTGGATTAGACTCAAAGACAGCAACTATTCTCTATGCTCAGCTCACAGGTAAGGCAGCAGTATTAACAAATATACCATTGACTCTTTCTATGGCATTATGTGCTTCTATAGTTCCGATAATTGCGGAGAATTATATATTAAGTAATAAAGATGAAGTGCTTTCAAAGGTTAATACATCTTTGAAACTATCATTTACAATAGCATTGCCATCCTTAGCAGGGTTGTACTTTTTAGCTTTACCAATAATGCAAATAATATTTCCAGGAAGATATGATGGATATGAGATTTTAAAATATTTATCCATTTCAATTCCGTTTATAGTTCTAGCTCAAACAACAACTGCAATCTTGCAAAGTACGGGGAGATATATAATTCCGGTAATAAATTTATTAATAGGATGTGGAATAAAGATATTCTTGACATCAACCTTAGTATCAATTAATGAACTAAACGTATATGGTGCAGTTATAGCAAGCATTTCAGCATACTTAGTTTCATCTATATTAAACTTGATTTGTTTAAAGATACATTTAAAATTAAAAATTAAGTTCTATGAAATATTGATTAAGCCTGCGTATGCAACAATTGCAATGATAATAGGGGTTATGGGAAGTTATGTAATGTTAACATATAAAATAAATAGTCCTTCTTTAGCTTGCTTGATTTCAATATTTTTGGGTATTATTATATATATAGTTCTAATAGTAATGTTAGGAGTTTTTAAATATGATACCATTAGAAGCAGATTAAGGAGATAAAAAAGGAGAGAGCTTAATGATAAAAATAGTAGGTTTGGGTCCAGGTGCGCCAGAGGCACTGACATTAGGAACTTTAAAAGTACTGAAAGAAAGTAAACAGGTTTTATTGAGAACTGAAAAGCACCCTACAGTTGAGTATTTAAAGGAAATGGATATTGAATTTGAAACATATGATTCTAAATATGAAGAAAGCCAAAGTTTTGACCAAGTATATGAAGCTATAGCAAAAGAATTATTAAAAGTTCATGATCAGTTCGGAGATGTGGTATATGCAGTGCCAGGACATCCTTTGGTTGCTGAAAAATCTGTTTTCAACATAATATCATTGTGTGATGAGAATAATATCCAATATAATATATTTCCTGCAGTAAGCTTTGTGGATGCAATGATGGATGCGCTAAAAATTGATCCTATTGAAGGACTTAAGATAATAGATGCTTTTGATATTGATAATCAGGTGTTGGATAAGCGAATAGGTACGATTATAACACAAGTTTATAATCAATTTATAGCTTCAGAAGTGAAGTTAAAGCTGTCAGAATACTATAATGATGATACTGAGATATTTTATGTTAGGGCAGCTGGAATTAAAGGAATGGAAAGTGTAAGAAAAATCCCCCTATTTGAATTAGATAGACAGGAAGATATAGATTATCTTACATCTATTTATATTCCAAAGGACTTAAATAACAAAAAGGATTTCAATGACTTAGTAAAAATCATTGAGAGGCTAAGAGGTGTTGATGGTTGTCCTTGGGACAGGGAACAAACACATGAAAGTTTGAAATCTGCATTGATTGAGGAAAGTTACGAAGTCATAGATGCCATAGAGAAGTTGGATGATGATGCATTAATTGAAGAACTGGGAGATGTACTACTTCAGGTAGTGTTCCATGGAATAATAGGTAAAGAAGATGGATATTTCAACATAGGAGATATAATAGAAGGAATATGTAATAAAATGATATACAGACATCCTCATGTTTTTGGGGATGAAACTGCGGAATCATCAAAAGAAGTTCTTGTAAATTGGGAAGAACTGAAGAAAAAGGAAAAAGGATTAGAGAGTCTTACTGAAGAGATGGAGGCTATTGCTAAGAGTTTGCCAGCATTAATAAGAGCAAATAAGGTCCAAAAGAAAGCAAAAAAGGTTGGATTTGATTGGGATAACGTTGAACCAGCAATGGAAAAGGTAATTGAAGAATTAAATGAAATAAAAGAGGTATATAAGGAAGGAAATAGGGAAAGAATAACAGAAGAAGTAGGAGATTTGTTATTTGCATGTATTAATGTAGCTAGATTTCTAGATGTTGATGGAGAATTAGCATTAAATAAAACTACTGATAAATTTATAAAAAGAATGTCATATATAGAACAAAAAGTTGCGCAATTAGGGAAAAAAATACAAGAAATGTCATTAAATGAGCTAGATGTAATATGGGAAGAATCAAAAAATAAAGAAAAATAATAAAATCTAGGAGGAAATTAGAAATTTAAGGAGAATATATATAAATTGTATAAATGTATTACTACTTATCATAAAAATACCTTTTTTACACAAAATATCTATATTTCTATAGACTAGGCTGAAATCAAGGTATATAATAGGATGAGATAGTGTAGTACATAAGTAATAAAAACTACAGTAATTTAATATCTCTATGATCGAGGAGGATGTAATCGTGAATAAAGCAGAATTAATCACTAGTATTGCAGAAAAGAGTAAATTAACAAAGAAAGATGCTGAAGCAGCTTTAAAAGCTTTAATAGAAAGCGTTGAAGAAGCACTAGCTAATGGAGATAAAGTTCAATTAGTTGGATTCGGAACATTTGAAACAAGAGAAAGAGCTGCTAGAGAAGGAAGAAATCCTAGAACAAAGGAAGCTATCCAAATTCCAGCATCAACTGTACCTGTATTTAAAGCAGGAAAAGAATTCAAAGAAAAAGTTAGTAAATAATCTTAAAAAACCCGAGTGCATCTCGGGTTTTTTTTGAATATATGAACTTTAGCATTTAATAAGGAGGAAAAGAAATTGAGATTAGATAAATATTTGAAAGTTTCGAGAATTATAAAAAGAAGAACAATAGCCAAAGAAGCTTGCGAAGGAGGAAGAGTTACAATTAACGGAAAAGTAGCAAAACCTTCAACGGATATAAAAGAAGGCGATATTATAGAGATAACATTTGCAAATAAAAAAATTAAGGCAAAGATAGTAAGTATTGTAGAACATGTAAGAAAAGAAGATGCTAGAGAAATGTACGAGATACTAGAGGGTGAAGAAGATCAAGAGTAGTACCGATAATAATAGTAAGTATTATATTAGTAATTATAAAATTTTTTAAATTCATAAATGTTAATTCTTAATTTCAATTTACTTGCATATATTCTGTTAGAAATATTATTAAGGAGAGACATTATGGAAAGTAAAAAGGAAATAATTCAAAAGGAAAGTTCAATTCGTCTTGAAAATAGAAAAAAATTAGCTCTAACAGGGGTTTTAGAAGTTCTAAGCTTCGATGAGGAAAAAATAGAGTTAAATACAAGTGAAGGACTATTAGTTATAAGAGGCCAAGAACTAAAGATGAATAAACTTGATGTTGAAAATGGAGATGTTATTATTGCAGGACTTATATATAGTATGATCTATTCTGGAAAAGAAGTTAAAAAAGAAAAGGAAGCCTTACTTAAAAGGCTATTTAAATAGGTAATAGTTATGTTGTTACCTAACAATATACAGTATAACATAATTATATATAGTCTTTTGGCTGGAATGTTAACAGGAATATTATTTGATGCATATAGGATAATAAGAGGTAGTGGAATAAACAAGGTTATAATAGTTTTTGAAGACTTGCTTTTTGGTATATTAGGCGGCCTTGCTATTTTTACTTTTCTTTTATATTATAATTCGGCTTTTTTAGGATTTTATGTTTACTGTGGAATAATTATAGGATTCATATTATATTTAAGATTAATTAGTAAGTATATTTTAAGATTTGAAAAAGTACTATTATCAGGTGTAAATAAGTTTTTTAGAATGATATTAATTAATGTTATTTATATTTTTAAAATAATTTTTTATAAAATTTTAGGAAAAAGTAAATAAATTTAAAAATTACTTGAATATGTAGTCTTTTCTCTTTAAAATAAAGATAAGAATTGTTATAAAAGAGAGGAACAAATATGAGAAAAAGAATTAACTTAAAGAACTTGGTTATAGTCTTTTTGGTAGGTTTTTTTTGTTTCAGCTTTTTTAGACAAGAAACTGCTATGAAAAGATTAAATAAACAAAAAGCAGATAAAGAGGCACAACTTCAAGAATTGAAGAATGACAATGATAGACTTAAGCAAGAAGTGCAAAAGATTCAAAGTAATAATAATGAATTTATAGAAGAAATGGTTAGGGTGAGACTAGGTTTAATTAAACCAGGAGAAAAAGTCGTAAATAATGCAAGCACAAAATAAATAAGGTTATTATTTTATAACATATATATTTTTTTAAGGAGGAGTCTTTTTAACATGACCTTGATGGCAGGAAACATTTTAGAAGGTACAGTAGTAAACATCACAAACTTTGGAGCATTCGTAGAGGTGGAAGGTAAAACAGGCTTAGTTCATATTTCAGAAGTTGCTGATTCATTTGTAAAAGATATTAGACAACACTTGAAAGAACAAGATAAAGTGAAGGTAAAAGTAATCTCAATTGACGATAATGGAAAGATCAGTTTATCTATTAAACAAGCAAATCCTCAAAGAAAAAGTGTAAAACCAGCAGAAATTGATTGGACATCAGAAAAGAAAAAACAAAGCTCAGAAAGTTTTGAAGATATAATGTCTAAGTTTTTAAAAGATAGTGAAGACAGAATGCAAGATGTTAAGAAAAATCAAGATTTCAAAAGTAAGAGTAGAAAGAACTTCGGTTAAACTATGATAGATAGGCTTCTAACAAGGGTTAGAAGCCTTTTTAACTCTTCAAATTTAGGGGTAAAGTTAAAAAAAAAATAAAAAGTGTTGACAGAAGTACAATGGTACCTTATAATTAATTTTGTTGTCACAACCCAAGGGTGCTGATAACTAATGCTGAAGTGGCGGAACTGGCAGACGCACAGGACTTAAAATCCTGCGGTGCTTAAACACCGTACCGGTTCGATTCCGGTCTTCAGCACCATAATATCGCGGGGTGGAGCAGTTGGTAGCTCGTCGGGCTCATAACCCGAAGGTCGTAGGTTCAAGTCCTGCCCCCGCAACCATAAAGAAAGTTAGGCGGGATAGCTCAGTTGGCTAGAGCATTCGGTTCATACCCGAAGGGTCGCAGGTTCGAATCCTGTTCCCGCTACCATATAACATAAAATGCTGAAGTGGCGGAACTGGCAGACGCACAGGACTTAAAATCCTGCGGTGCTTAAACACCGTACCGGTTCGATTCCGGTCTTCAGCACCATAATATCGCGGGGTGGAGCAGTTGGTAGCTCGTCGGGCTCATAACCCGAAGGTCGTAGGTTCAAGTCCTGCCCCCGCAACCATAAAGAAAGTTAGGCGGGATAGCTCAGTTGGCTAGAGCATTCGGTTCATACCCGAAGGGTCGCAGGTTCGAATCCTGTTCCCGCTACCATATAACATAAAATGCTGAAGTGGCGGAACTGGCAGACGCACAGGACTTAAAATCCTGCGGTGCTTAAACACCGTACCGGTTCGATTCCGGTCTTCAGCACCATAATATCGCGGGGTGGAGCAGTTGGTAGCTCGTCGGGCTCATAACCCGAAGGTCGTAGGTTCAAGTCCTGCCCCCGCAACCATAAAGAAAGTTAGGCGGGATAGCTCAGTTGGCTAGAGCATTCGGTTCATACCCGAAGGGTCGCAGGTTCGAATCCTGTTCCCGCTACCATATAACATAAAATGCTGAAGTGGCGGAACTGGCAGACGCACAGGACTTAAAATCCTGCGGTGCTTAAACACCGTACCGGTTCGATTCCGGTCTTCAGCACCATAATATCGCGGGGTGGAGCAGTTGGTAGCTCGTCGGGCTCATAACCCGAAGGTCGTAGGTTCAAGTCCTGCCCCCGCAACCATAAAAATTAGGCGGGATAGCTCAGTTGGCTAGAGCATTCGGTTCATACCCGAAGGGTCGCAGGTTCGAATCCTGTTCCCGCTACCAAATAATATAAAATGCTGAAGTGGCGGAACTGGCAGACGCACAGGACTTAAAATCCTGCGGTGCTTAAACACCGTACCGGTTCGATTCCGGTCTTCAGCACCATAATATCGCGGGGTGGAGCAGTTGGTAGCTCGTCGGGCTCATAACCCGAAGGTCGTAGGTTCAAGTCCTGCCCCCGCAACCATAAAAATTAGGCGGGATAGCTCAGTTGGCTAGAGCATTCGGTTCATACCCGAAGGGTCGCAGGTTCGAATCCTGTTCCCGCTACCAAATAATATAACATGCTGAAGTGGCGGAACTGGCAGACGCACAGGACTTAAAATCCTGCGGTGCTTAAACACCGTACCGGTTCGATTCCGGTCTTCAGCACCATAATATCGCGGGGTGGAGCAGTTGGTAGCTCGTCGGGCTCATAACCCGAAGGTCGTAGGTTCAAGTCCTGCCCCCGCAACCATAAAAATTAGGCGGGATAGCTCAGTTGGCTAGAGCATTCGGTTCATACCCGAAGGGTCGCAGGTTCGAATCCTGTTCCCGCTACCAAATAATATAACATGCTGGAGTGGCGGAACTGGCAGACGCACAGGACTTAAAATCCTGCGGTGCTTAAACACCGTACCGGTTCGATTCCGGTCTCCAGCACCAAGAAAAGTCTACAATTTAAAATTGTAGACTTTTTTTGTTATATAGGGTTTTTGATAGGAAACTTAACTTATACTTGTTTGAAAATGTCGGCATCTTGACATTTTCAGGCATGAATAAGTTAATAGTTCAATTAAAACCCTATATAAAATAGTAAGAGAGGAAACGTGTCTATTGTACTTAAGAAAAAAATAGAAAATTGAGTATTCCAAAAATTGTTTTCTATAAAGTTTCAAAGAGTAAAATAACATGACAAAATATTATCTTAACAAAATCTAATCATATATACCTCTAAACATAACTATTTCAATAGAATATCAAAGATGCTAGAAAAAATAATAGAATGAGTTCTATGCTGAGGGATACATAAATTTTATGAATTATATATAATTTTGTCCAACGAAAAAAGATATTCAAAACAAAGAATGACATATAATTTGGAAAGCTGCTGATATAATGGTATTACATTTATTGGTAATTGGAGGTATAAAAATGCAGTATGGGTTAGAGGTAGAAACGTATAAAAGAATAGGTAAAAGAAAAAAAGAGAACAAGGAAACCATGTATTATTCGCCAGTTAAATTGGCTGTGATATTTTCAGTAGGACTGTTAGTTAGTAGAGTTTTGATAAATTTAAATATATCCAAAGTAGACTACATAGCTCCTTTTGGAGTGGCATATCTTTTATCCTTTTTAGGTGAGCGGGATAGGGTATATAAAATAGCAGCATCCATTGGAACGTTAGTCGGATATTTAACTATTATTAGTAAGGTTAACGATGGAAACATGTATATAATAACTACTTGTATATTAACAGTAGCATCTGTAATTCCCTTAAAGATTGACAAGAAGATTAATAATATAAAAAATATTATTTTCCTATATGGGTTAATTCTTATATATAAATGTGTATTACAGGGATATGAAGTTCTTTTTTCAATAATATTATCATTTTCCTTAACTATGGTAATGGCATCAGTAAGTTATATTATTAAATACTCATTGGAATGTATAGAGGAATTTAATACAGAGCATTTATTTTCAAAAGAAGAAATAATAAGCGTAATAATTTTAATTGCATTAACTATAACAGGAATTGGACAACTTACTTTACTTAATGTTAGTTTACGTAATGTTATAGGATTACTTATGGTTATTTTAATAGCGTATATTTCAGAAGGTACTTTAGGTGCAACAACTGGAATAGCATTGGGAGCGATTATCGGGATAACTACAGGAGATATGCCCTTTTATGTATGCCTATATGGAGTGTGCGGATTAACAGTTGGTATATTTAAGGATATGGGAAAGATCTTTTCAATGGCAGCTTTCCTAATTATATATATGATACTCAATATGTATTCACAAGATTTTACATTGTACAATGGAATTGAAGGAGCATTATCAGTAGCTTTATTTATTATAATTCCAAGAAAAATCTTCAATAAGTTAAGCTTAGAATTTGATTCAGAAAAAAAAGAAGATAAAAATGCACAAGTTCATTTTATGAAGATTAAAGAGGAATTTGGTAAAAGGTTAAAAGATTTTACTCAACTACTTGAGAACATGTCAACTACTTTACAGAGTTTTGATGATAATGATAGGTTACTTCTAAAAAACACAAGTTCAGCATTGATAGAAAACCTAGGGGACAGAGTATGTTCTAATTGTGATATGAAGTATATGTGTTGGAAAAGAGAATTATATAGTACTTATGTAAGCTTCTCTGAATTGATTAAATCAGCTGAAGAAGGAAAAATAAAATTTCCTGCTGATTTAGAAAAAAAGTGTGTTAGAAAGAATAGATTAATAAAAAGCACAGAAGAAATAGTTGAAAATCATGTACTGAATTCTATGTGGAAAAAAAGATTGGCTGAGGGAAGAAGAATGCTCGCAGGGCATATAGGAAATATGGCAAATACAGTAGAAGATATATTAGTGAATTTAGATAAGGATATAGAATTGAGCAGCGAACTTGAGAGAAATGTGAAGAAAATGCTTAGAAAGAATAATATAAAATTCTATGACGTATTTTGTTATGAAGATAAAAATTGTAGGGTTAATATTAAACTAACTATGGATAACTGCAAAGGTAGTAAAACCTGTATAAAGGATGTTATACCATTAATCAATGATATTATAGGGAAACCAATGAGTGTTGGTGGAGAAGGGTGTCACATTAACCCTAGTAATAATCAGTGTACTGTACTCATCGAAGAGATGCCTAAATATTATGTACAAAGTCATGTTGCATTATCATGCAAGGAAGGAGAAAAGTATACTGGAGATAGTTACTCTTTTGGTAATACAAAAGATGGAGGTTATATGACGATTATTAGTGATGGCATGGGATCAGGGCCTAGTGCTGGAACTGAATCGAAAGCTACAGTGGAATTGATAGAAAAGTTTACTTCTGCAGGGTTTAAAAATACAACTGCAATTAATGCAGTGAACTCTATAATGAACATGAAGTTTGCGGAGGATGAAAAATTTGCTACCTTAGATATGAATACAATAGATTTATATACAGGGGAAGTAGAATTTATAAAGATTGGAGCTGTAGCAAGTTTTATTAAGAGTAATAATAAGGTTGAAGAAATAAATTCAAAAACATTACCTTTCGGAGTTTTAGATAAGCCAGATATAGAAATGGTAAATAGAAAACTTAAAAATGGAGATATATTACTAACCTTAAGTGATGGAATACTAGAAATAAATAAGAATGAAACTGGAAATACTGGATGGATAGTTAATTATTTAAGAGAAACTAAGATAACAAATCCAAAGGAGATGGCACAAGATATAATGCAGAAAGCTAAAGAACTTTCCGGTGGTAAATGTAAAGATGATATGACTATCGTGGCTTCAAAGATATATGCATGCTATTAGAATTTAATAAAAATTTAAAAGACTTGGTTTTAACCAGGTCTTTTATTTAGAATTTATAATTGATTAGTGATAATAAATGGTATAATAGAAAATGAATTTGTTTTTAAAGGTGTGAATTTAATATGAAAGAAAAAGTAACTAATTATATATATGAAAATAAATTAATAAACCCTGGCGAAAAGATATTAGTAGCTCTTTCAGGAGGACCGGATTCTGTATGTTTGATAAATCTTCTTATAGAAATGAAAGATGAATTCAATATTGAAGTTGGAGCAGCACACGTAAATCATATGCTAAGAGGAGCAGAGGCGGATGCAGATGAGGAATATGTTAGAAAAATATGTGAACTTAATGATATACCTTGTTATGTTAAGAGAATAGATATAAATAAGGTTTCTAAGGAAAAAGGAATAAGTTCTGAAATGGCTGGAAGAGAAGAACGTTATAATTTTTTTGATGAAATAAGAAAGAAACACTTATATGATAAAGTAGCGCTAGCTCATAATGCTAATGATCAAGCTGAAACTGTTTTAATGAGATTGATGAGAGGAAGCGGGTTAGAAGGATTAACAGGTATAAAAGCTAAAAGAGATGAAATATACATAAGGCCCATTTTAAATTGTGATAGAAGTGAAATAGAAAATTATTGCATGGAAAAAGGATTAAATCCAAGAATAGATAAAACTAACTTAGAAAATATTTATTCAAGGAATAAAGTTAGACTTGAATTAATTCCATATATAAGAGAAAATTTTAATACAGATATAGTAAATACATTAAATAGAATAGCACTTTTACTAGAAAAGGATAGTGAGTTTATTCAATATTATGTAGATGAAGCAATAGAGAAATATTGTGCATTTAATGAAAAACTTATAATTAAAAGTGGTATTTTTGAATTGAAAGAAGCAATATTAACTAGAGCTATTAAAAGTTCTATAATGAGGTTTTCTCAAAAATATTATAATATAGAAATGAAACATATTTATGATATTGTATCTCTTCAAAAGAAGAAAAGTGGAAGTAGGATATCACTTCCAAATGAGCTTGAAGCCTCAAATTCCTATGGAAATATAGAAATAAGATTTACTAATAATGGCGAAAAAGAAAATATAAAAGAAAATAATATATTAATAAACAAAGAAAATGTATATAATTATTTAGTAGAGTTCTATAATTATAATATAGAATTTGATGTTTTAAAAAAAGATGAAAAGTTAAATTTTTCTAAAGACTCTTTAATTAAATATTTTGATTATGATAAGATAGGTAGTAGTATAGAAATAAGAAGAAGAAAAGATGGAGATGCTATAAAACCATATGGAATGAAGGGGAAGAAAAAACTTAAAGATTTATTTATGGATCTAAAAGTTCCAAGGGAAGAAAGAGATGAAATTCCTTTAGTATGTTTTAATAATGAAATAGCCTGGATTGTTGGCATTAGAACTTCGGAGGATTTTAAAATAACTAAAAATACAAAAAATATATTAAGGATTAAGTTTTCTAGAAAGGGATAAAGAGAATGATAAAAGATATTAAAGAGATTTTATTCGATGAGGAAACGATAAGAGCTAAAATTGTGGAATTAGCAAATTTGATAAGTGAAGATTATAAAGGAAAAGATCTTGTGATTGTTGGAGTTTTAAAGGGATCAGTAATTTTTGCTGCAGAACTAATTAAGAACATTAAAGTTCCATGCGAGATTGACTTTATGGCAGTTTCTTCATATGGAAACTCTACAGAAACCTCAGGAGTAGTAAGGATATTAAAGGACTTAGATCATGGAATTGAGGGAAAAGATATTTTAATAGTAGAAGATATAGTGGATAGTGGAATAACATTGAACTATTTAGGGAAATACTTACAAGGTAGGGGAGCTAGAAGTATTAACATAGTTGCCTTGCTAAATAAGTCAGCAAGAAGAAAAACAGATGTGGATGTAAAATATCAAGGATTTGATGTTCCAGATGAATTTATTGTTGGATATGGAATAGATTATGCTGAAAAATACAGAAATTTACCGTTTATAGGAATATTAAAACCTGAGGTTTATGAAAAATAGAATAAAATCTTATTGTTGTTAGATAAATTTATATATGATAAAATTTTATAATAACTAGAAAGAGAGGGGGGCCTTAAATGAAAAAATTTTCAAGCGCAACGGCCTGGATTATAATATCTGTTATGGTTATGTTTATAGCTTTTACTATTTGGGAAAGTGGTAAAACTAAGGACATATTATCATACAGTCAATTTAAACAACATTACCAAAACAATGAAGTGAAATCAATACGTGTAAATCAGGATAATATAACTATAGAGGGTACTTTGAATGATGGAAAGGTATTTAATGCTTATGTACCTTTAGAAACACTAAATACTTTAATTACAGCAAATCCAAAGGATTCAGTTGATTTATCTTTTGATGCACCTAAAAGCACAAAAGAATGGTTGAATTTAATTCCTACCGTATTGTTGATAGTTGTGTTCTTAATTTTCTTATTTATTTTTATGCAACAATCTCAAAGCGGTGGTGGAAACCGTGGAGTAATGAATTTTGGTAGAAGTAGGGCCAAAATGGCAACACCTGATAAAAAGAAAGTTTCATTTAAAGATGTAGCAGGTGCAGATGAAGAGAAAGAGGAACTGGCGGAGATTGTGGATTTCTTAAAGGATCCTAAGAAGTATACAGATATGGGAGCAAGAATCCCTAAGGGTGTATTATTAGTTGGGCCTCCAGGAACAGGTAAAACTCTTCTTGCAAAAGCCATAGCAGGAGAAGCTGGAGTACCTTTCCTTAGTATTTCAGGTTCGGATTTCGTAGAAATGTTTGTTGGAGTTGGTGCTTCAAGGGTAAGAGATCTTTTTGAACAAGCGAAGAAATTCCCATCATCTATCGTATTTATTGATGAAATAGATGCAGTTGGTAGACAAAGAGGCGCTGGTCTTGGTGGAGGACACGATGAAAGAGAACAAACATTAAATCAATTACTAGTTGAAATGGATGGATTCGGAGTAAATGAGGGTATAATAATGATAGCAGCTACTAATAGACCTGATATCTTAGACCCAGCATTACTTAGACCAGGAAGATTTGATAGACAAATCATGGTTGGAGCTCCTGACGTTAAAGGTAGAGAAGAAATTCTAAAGGTTCATACTAGACATAAGCCATTAGCAGAAGATGTAAATCTTGAAGTTTTAGCAAAAAGAACTCCAGGCTTCACTGGTGCAGATATAGAGAACCTTACTAATGAAGCAGCACTGCTTTCTGTAAGGAAAACTAAAAATAGAATTGGAATGGAAGAAATGGAGGAAGCTATTACTAGAGTAATTGCTGGTCCAGAAAAGAAGAGCAGAGTTATAAGTGAACACGATAAGAAACTTACAGCTTATCATGAAGCAGGTCATGCCGTTGTAGCGATGTTCTTAGAAAATTCAGATCCTGTTCATCAAATCAGTATTATACCTAGAGGTATGGCTGGTGGTTATACAATGCATCTTCCTAAAGAAGATAGATCATATACATCTAAGTCAAAACTTAAAGATGATATGGTAGGGCTTCTAGGAGGAAGAGTTGCAGAAAAACTGGTTATCGGAGATATAAGTACTGGTGCCAAAAATGATATAGACAGAGCTTCAAATATAGCAAGAGCAATGGTTATGGAATACGGAATGAGTGAAGAAGTTGGCCCAATTAGCTATGGAACTGATCAGAATGAAGTTTTCTTAGGAAGAGATATCGGAAGATCAAGAAACTTTAGTGAAGATATTGGAGCTAAAATAGATAATGAAATCAAGGGATTAATTGATGATGCTTATAATAGTGCACAAAAGATATTAACAGAAAATATAAATAAGCTTCATGCAGTAGCACAAGCTTTACTTGAAAGAGAAAGACTTGAAGCTAATGAATTCCAAGAAGTATTTAATAATGCATAATTAACAAAAAGCCGTATGAACTACGGCTTTTTTATTTATTCATTCGTATTAGCACGAAAATAAATAAAAAATTATTTAAAATTATTTTTATAAATGGTATAATAAACAAGGAAAATTTAAATACTTTAAATAAAAGAGGTGTCTCGAAATGAAAAGTGATATTGAAATTGCACAAGGTGCAAAAATGCAACCTATTGTTAATATAGCTGAAAAATTAGGGTTAAGTGAAGATGATATAGAGTTATATGGTAAATACAAATGCAAAATTTCATTAGATGTTATGGAAAAACCATCAAAGAAAGATGGTAAGTTGGTTTTGGTAACTGCAATAAATCCAACTCCAGCAGGAGAAGGGAAGTCTACAGTAACTGTTGGATTAAGTCAAGCACTATGTAGTTTAAATAAAAATTCTGTAGTAGCAATGAGAGAACCTTCACTAGGCCCTGTATTTGGGGTTAAAGGTGGAGCAGCAGGTGGGGGGTATGCTCAGGTTGTACCAATGGAAGATATAAACCTGCATTTTACAGGAGATATGCATGCAATTACTACTGCAAATAACTTACTTTCTGCAGCTATAGATAATCATATACATCAAGGAAATCAATTAAGAATCGATGCAAGAAGAATATTATTTAAAAGAGTAATGGATATGAATGATAGAGCATTGAGAGAAGTAGTAGTTGGAATGGGTGGCAAACCTAATGGATTCTTAAGAGAAGATGGTTTTATGATTACAGTAGCATCTGAAATAATGGCAATCTTATGTTTAGCTAAAGATTTAAAAGATCTTAAGGAAAGAATGGGTAATATATTAGTTGCTTATAACTTGGATGGAGAACCAGTCTATGCAAAAGATATTCAGGTACAAGGAGCTATGGCTTTATTGATGAAAGATGCAATAAAACCAAATCTAGTCCAAACTTTAGAAAATACGCCAGCAATAATACACGGAGGACCTTTTGCCAATATAGCCCATGGATGTAACTCTATTATTGCGACAAAAATGGCATTGAAGCTAGGAGATGTTGTAGTAACAGAAGCTGGATTTGGAGCAGATTTAGGAGCGGAGAAATTCTTCGATATAAAATGCAGATATGCAGGACTTAATCCGGATTGCGTTGTATTAGTAGCTACAATTAGGGCATTAAAACATCATGGAGGAGCTTCAAAAGCTGATTTAAGCACAGAAAACTTAGAATGTCTTTCAAAGGGATTGGATAACTTAGGAAAACATATTGAAAATGTTAATAAATATGGAGTTCCGTTGGTGGTTGCTATTAATAGATTCCTTAGCGATACTGATGAGGAAATTAAGCTAATAGAAAACTATTGTAAAGAAAAAAATGTAAAAGTAGCTTTATCTGATGTATGGGCAAAAGGTGGCGAAGGTGGAATAGAACTTGCAAATGAAGTTATCAACATTTTAGATAATGAAGTTTCAGATTTTAAAGTTTTATATAAAGTGGAAGATAAAATAGCAGATAAAATTAAGAAGATAGCACAAGAAATATATGGTGCTAGAGGGGTAAATTTCACACCGCAAGCTATTAATCAAATAAAAGAATTAGAAAGAATAAATTGTGATGAGTTGCCAATATGTATGGCAAAAACACAATATTCACTTTCAGATAATCCGAATCTCCTTGGTAGAGCATCTAATTTTGATATTACAGTTAGGGAAGTTAGGGTTTCTAAGGGAGCAGGATTTATAGTTGCATTAACCGGTGATATTATGACTATGCCAGGATTACCTAAGGTACCAGCAGCAAATAGAATGGATATACTAGATGATGGTGAAATAGTAGGATTATTTTAGAGTTTGATATTTAAAAATATTGTTTGTGAAAAATATGAAAAGAAGGTTGTTAATTATTAACAACTTTCTTTTTGTTAATATCTTGACAAATGATAATTAATTGCTAAAATTAAATTGTTAAATTTACAGTATAAAATTCAATTTTTTGATTTATTAAAATGGAGAGGCGGTTCTTTTGTTATTAAATGATTTGAAGGAATCTTTTACCCTCCTTATTTTATTATTTTAGGTGGTGCAATATGATATTATTAATAGATGTTGGAAATACTAACATAGTTTTAGGACTTAATGATAAAAATGGATTTAGTGCAAGTTGGAGAATATCAACTGATGCAAATAAAACATCTGATGAGTATGGAATACAAGTTACTCAGTTATTTCATCAAAATGACATAAACCCAAGGGACGTTGAAGGGATAATAATTTCTTCAGTAGTTCCTAATATAATGTATTCCCTGGAACATATGATCAGAAAATGCTTTAATGTTGACCCTGTAATTGTAGGGCCAGGAGTGAAAACTGGAATAAATATTAAGTATGATAATCCTAAAGAAGTAGGCGCAGATAGGATAGTAAATGCTGTTGCAGCACATGAAAAGTTTAGAAGAAGTTCAATAATAATAGATTTTGGAACTGCAACAACATTCTGTGCATTAACTAAAAGTGGAAATTATCTAGGCGGAAATATTGTACCAGGAATAAAAATATCATCAGAAGCACTTTTCCAAAGAGCAGCTAAATTACCTAGAGTTGAATTAGAGAAACCTAAGGGTGTTATTTGTAAAAATACTATATCTAGTATGCAAGCTGGTATAATATATTCATATGTTGGTGGAGTTGAGTATATAGTAAAAGCAATGAAAAAAGAAATGATGGCAGTTGGAGAAGATGAACCTATAGTAGTTGCAACTGGAGGACTAGCTAAACTTATTGCAGAAAGTACTGATGTAATTGATATTATAGAGCCACAACTTACATTAGAAGGACTAAAGATAATTTATGAAAAGAATAAGGAGTAGAATATAGTGAAAATAGGAAATCTAGAATTTGAAAATGCTATTTTCTTAGCTCCTATGGCAGGTGTTACAGACATTTCTTTCAGAGGACTTTGCAAAGAGATGGGTTGCGAGCTCGTGTATACAGAAATGATAAGTTCAAAAGCTATGTATTATGGTAGCGACAATACAATGAACTTACTTAGAACTGCAGAGGAAGAACGACCTGTAGCAGCACAAATTTTTGGAAATGATCCAAAAATTATGGCTGAGGTAGTTGAGAAATATTTTAATGAAAGAGAAGATATATGCATTATTGATATAAATATGGGATGTCCAGCTCCTAAGATAGTAAAAAATGGTGAAGGGTCAGCTTTGATGAAAGATCCAAAACTTGCTTGGGAGATAGTAAATTCTATAAAGAAAGTTTCAAAGAAACCTGTAACTGTAAAGTTTAGAAAAGGATTTAATGAGGATAATATAAATGCAGTAGAATTTGGTAAATGTATGGAAGATGCAGGAGCCGATTCCATTGCAGTCCATGGAAGAACTCGTGAACAAATGTATGAAGGTAAGGCTGATTGGGACATAATAGCTAAGGTGAAGAATGCTGTTAATATTCCTGTTATAGGAAATGGGGATGTATTCAAACCAGAGGATGCTTTAGAACTAAAAAGAATTTCTAATTGTGATGGAATCATGATTGCAAGAGGAAGTATGGGGAATCCGTGGATATTTAAGCAAATTTCTCAGATACTTAAAGGCGAAGAGGTTACATATCCAACTCCTTCAGAAAAGATAAAAATGTGTATGAGACACTATGAATTGGCTAATAAGTATGATGGAGAATATAAAGCTATCAGAGAAATGAGAAAACATTCAGCTTGGTATATAAAAGGATTAAGTAATTGTACAGATATTAAAAATAAAATAAACCTTGAAGAAAATATCGATGATGTTTTTGAAGTTTTAAAAAGTTATATGATATATTTAGAATCAGAAGGTATTAATAATTAGCTTAGTGAATAATATACCATAAGAATAATATAAGAGGTAAAGTTAAGTGAGAGATATTTTAGATATACGGGTAGCTGAAGGAAAACCATATTTCAAAAATAACTCTGTAACAAAAATATTAGACGGTTTTAAAATAAAAAGAATTGAACAAATTAATTTAAATGAGTTTCACAGTAATATAGTTAGAGTAAGTATCCCACCAAATCTTGATTGGGATTCTTACTCTAATAATGTAGTTAGGGCAATAGGAAAGAGAAGATGGGATTCCGTTAGCGTAAAAGGAAACAGAAAATATGATTTTAATTATTTAGGGAATTTCCAAAGAGATGTTTTATCCTATGGAATTATTGCATCAATAAAAATTATTCTTATGAATAATCATAAGAAAATAAGCAGCGCTACCATAGGTATAGAAGACGGAGGAAATATATCAAACTTGCCGATAATAAAGCAATGTGCCTTGTATACAAATAAAATTCTTTTAATAACAAAAAAATATAAAGAAGCAAGTAAAATAAGGGAATATATAATAGCTAACTATGGAGTATCACCAGAAATAGTTTTTACAGAGGATAAGGCTGAGAATATAGATTTTATAGTCTCAGAATATGATAAGGAATATAATTCTTTAGGGGTTTGGTATTTAAATAATTACTATTTCCCTAAAAATGATATTATGCATGCAATAAATGATGTTGAGTTTTATTTTCCCGAACTAAAAGAGGATATCCCACCTGAATTATTAGGAGCTTTATTAAAATCCAGCAAGAGGAATAATAAAACAGTAGAGGAAATACTAAGTTTTAACAAGATAGAAATTAGCAAAATAAAACTTGGAAAAAAGGAAATAAAGGTATAGAATTATTGACAGTAAGTGTACTTAGTTTTATAATATGTTAAATAATCCTATAGTCAAAAATATGTATTAAATTAAAATATACTGTATAAAATGAGCTATGTAGAAGGGGAGAAAGAAATGAGCGAGCAAAAAAAGGTAATTTTAACTTATGAAGGAGTTAAAAAACTAGAAGATGAACTTGAATTTTTAAAAACTGTTAAAAGAAAAGAAATTACTGAAAAAATAAAAGTAGCTTTAGGTTACGGTGATTTAAGTGAAAACTCAGAATATGATGAAGCTAAGAATGAGCAAGCTTTCACTGAAGGAAGAATTCTTCAATTAGAAAATATGCTTAAAAATGCAGTAGTTGTTGATGAGTCTGAAATTTCAACAGATTCAGTAACAGTAGGGTCAGTTGTAAAAGTTAAAGATTTTGAGTTCGATGAAGAAGTAGAGTATATAATAGTTGGTTCAGCAGAAGCAGATCCAATGAACTATAAAATATCAAATGAGTCACCAGTTGGTGCTGCACTTTTAGGTAAAAAAGTAGGAGACACAGTAGAAGTTATAGTGCCAGGTGGTACAAATAAATTCGAAGTTTTAGGAATTAGAAGAGAGTAACGGAGGTTTCACAATGTCAAATGAGGAAATGAACATTAACCAGTTAGAAGCTCAATTTAGTGAACAAGAGAGATTGAGAAGACAAAAACTTGAAGAATTAAAGGCTGCAGGGAATGATCCTTTCGACGTTTATAAGGTTGAAGTAAGCCATTCTTCAAAAGCAGTAAAAGAAGATTTTGAATCTTTGGAAGGAAAAAATGTAAAGGTTGCTGGAAGACTAATGTCTAAAAGAGGTCAAGGAAAAGTAATTTTTGCAGATATCCATGATAAAGAAGGAAAACTTCAATTATTTATAAAACTTGATGCTGTAGGAGAAGAAAATCTTAAATCCTTTAAGACTTTCGATTTAGGAGATTGGATTTCAGCAGAAGGAGAAGTTTTCAAAACTAAGGCAGGGGAAATATCTGTAAAGGTTAATGAATTTAAACTTATTTGTAAGTCATTAAAACCTCTACCAGAAAAGTGGCACGGACTAAAAGACCCAGATTTAAGATATAGACAAAGAGAATTAGATTTAATAACTAATCAAGATGTTAGAGAAACTTTTATTAAGAGATCTAAGATAATATCTGGTATTAGACAATTCTTAGACAATAGAGGATATCTAGAAGTTGACACGCCTATGCTATCACCAACTGCAGGAGGTGCAGCTGCTAGACCATTTATTACTCACCATAATACATTAGACATAGATATGTATTTAAGAATTGCTACAGAATTACATTTGAAAAGATGTATAGTTGGTGGATTTGAAAAGGTATATGATATGGGAAGAATCTTCAGAAATGAAGGGATGTCAGTAAAACATAATCCTGAATTTACAACAATAGAATTATATGAAGCATACGCAGATTATAATGATATGATGGAAATCACTGAAAATATGGTGGCATATGTTTGTGAAAAAGTTAATGGAACAACTAAGGTTTCATATCAAGGAACTGAGATAGACTTCAAACCACCATGGAGAAGAATAACTATGGTTGATGCAGTTAAGGAATATGCTAATGTAGATTACAATGCTATTTCAAGCAATGAAGAAGCTCAAAAAATAGCAAAAGAAAGAAATCTAGAATTTAAGAAACCTTTATCAACTGTAACAAAAGGAGAAGTATTAAATGCTCTTTATGAAGAATATTGTGAAGAAAAAATGATACAACCTACTTTTGTAATAGATTATCCAGTTGAAATATCTCCTCTTACTAAAAAGAAAAGAGGAAATGAAGAATTCACTGAAAGATTTGAAGGATTTGTTTTTGGAAGAGAAGTATGTAATGCTTACTCAGAATTAAATGATCCTATTGTTCAAAGAGAAAGATTTGAACAACAAGAAAAGGAAAGGGATCTAGGAGACGATGAAGCATACATGATTGATGAAGAATTCATGAGTGCTTTAGAAACAGGTATGCCTCCAACAGGTGGATTAGGAATCGGTATTGATAGATTAATCATGTTTTTAACAGATTCTGCGTCAATTAGAGACGTAATTCTATTCCCAACAATGAAGCCATTACAGTAAGTTTTGATAAATCGCCCAGAAGTGGGCGATTTTTTTATGAAAAATTTTTGAGAAAACTATTGCATTTTATTAAAATCTTGATATAATAATATTTGTGATTGACGTTCCGCGATAGCTCAATGGTGGAGCACTCGGCTGTTAACCGATAGGTTGGAGGTTCGAGCCCTCTTCGCGGAGCCAATTTTATTTTATAAGAGAATAATGTTAATGAGATTCAGCGTAAGCTGATTTTTTTTATTTTAAGGTGAAAATTTAAAATAGATGTTTTGAATATTATGGATTTTGGTTGACAATATGTAAGGATTTGATTATATTATTAATATAAAATTTAATAAGCATGATGATAAAGAGGAGTAGCTTAAGGATTTATTTAGAGAGGTAGTGTTTGGTGAAAACTATCAAGTCTTAAAGTGAAGGGCGCTTTTGAGTGCACAAAATGTTAAAGCAGGGCAATTGCCAAGAAGGGTGGAACCGCGGAAAGATATTTTCGTCCCTTTGTGGTGATGGCTTTTTTTATTTTACTGGAAATTTATAAAGTATAAATTAAGTTAGGTTGGAGGTATTATTATGGCGGTAGAAAAAACAATGGATAAAATTGTTGCACTTGCAAAAAACAGAGGTTTTATATTTCCTGGATCTGAGATTTATGGAGGACTTGCAAATTCATGGGATTATGGTCCTTTGGGAGTAGAGTTTAAGAACAATGTTAAAAAAGCATGGTGGAAAAAGTTTGTTCAAGAGAGCCCATATAACGTTGGTGTTGATTGTGCAATACTTATGAATAGAGAAGTTTGGGTAGCATCAGGACACGTAGGTGGATTTTCTGACCCATTAATGGATTGCAAAGAATGTAAAACTAGATTTAGAGCAGATAAGATTGTAGAAGATCACATGACTGCAAATGGAGCTGAGGTAGCAACAGCAGATGGATGGAGTAATGAAGAACTTAAGAAGTATATTGATGATCATAATATAGTTTGTCCTAAATGTGGAAAGAAGAATTACACTGAGATAAGAAAATTTAATTTGATGTTTAAAACTTTCCAAGGAGTAACTGAAGATGCTAAGTCAGAAATCTTCTTAAGACCAGAAACTGCTCAAGGTATATTTGTAAACTTTAAATCAGTTCAAAGAAGTTCAAGAAAGAAAGTTCCTTTTGGAATAGCTCAAATTGGTAAGTCTTTTAGAAATGAAATAACACCAGGAAACTTTACTTTCAGAACAAGAGAATTTGAACAAATGGAGTTGGAATTCTTCTGTAAGCCAGGAACTGATTTAGAATGGTTTAAATACTGGAGAGAATACTGCTGGAACTTCCTATTAAACCTAGGGGTAAATGTAGATAATTTAAGAATGAGAGATCATGAAGCTGAAGAACTTTCATTTTATTCAAATGCAACTTCTGATATAGAATACTTATTCCCATTTGGATGGGGAGAATTATGGGGGATAGCTGATAGAACAGACTATGACCTTAAAAAGCATCAAGAGCATTCAGGGGAGGATTTAAGCTATTTAGATCCTGCTACAAATGAAAGATATGTTCCATACTGTGTAGAACCATCTTTAGGTGCAGATAGAGTAACACTTGCATTTTTAATAGATGCTTACGATGAAGAAGAACTTGAAGGTGGAGATGTAAGAACAGTATTACACCTACATCCTGCTTTA
Organism: Clostridium sp. 'White wine YQ'; assembly: GCF_028728205.1. Classification (NCBI taxonomy): domain Bacteria; kingdom Bacillati; phylum Bacillota; class Clostridia; order Eubacteriales; family Clostridiaceae; genus Clostridium; species Clostridium sp. 'White wine YQ'. Next base: position 3,368 of record NZ_JAQYUU010000003.1, on the reverse strand, counting down.
GCACCATTTAAAGCAGCAGTGTTACCACTTTCAAAGAAATTATCAGAAAAGGCAGATGAAGTATATGCATCTCTTGCCAAAAAGTTTAATATTGAATATGACGAAGCAGGAAGTATAGGTAAGAGATACAGAAGACAAGATGAAATAGGAACTCCATTCTGTATAACTGTAGATTTTGATACTCTTGAAGATGGAGCAGTAACTGTAAGAGATAGAGATACAATGGCTCAAGAGAGAATTAAAATAAGTGATTTAGAAGCATATATAGAAAAAAGATTAGAGTTTTAATATTAAGGGAGCTGTCGCAGAATGATTTTATTGAAAAACGTTCTGTGGCAGCTCTTTTTACAATTAAAAAGATTTACCACAATATTTTAGTAGAATATTATTTCATAAAATCATACTATGTATATATATTTTGAGCAGATTTAAAGTAAAAGGGTATATTGTATGTGAAGCAGCTTGTCTAAAGTGGAATTATAATACAACCAATGATATAATAAAAATAAAATAGGCAAAAATTTAGTGTATATAGATTTTTTGGAGGAAAACTAAATGAAAAAAGATTTTAATGAATTTAAGAAATTCATAAAGGGAAAGAATGTTGCTGTAGTAGGTATTGGAGTAAGTAATATTCCTCTAATAGATTTTTTGTTAAATTTAGATGCTAAAGTAACAACTTTCGATAAAAAAGAAGAAAATGATCTTGGAGATATAGCTATATCATTAAAAAATAAAAATGTGAAACTAATGTTGGGTGAAGATTATTTGACCAAGCTTAAAGGCTTCCAAGTTATATTTAAAACTCCAGGAATGAGAATTGATATTCCAGAATTAGTTGAAGCAAAGGAACAAGGGACATATATAACTTCAGAGATGGAGGAGTTTGTCAGGTATTGTCCTGCAAAGATATATGGAATAACTGGTAGTGATGGAAAGACAACAACAACAACTATTGTTTCTAAATTGCTAATGGAGGAAGGATATAAAACTTGGGTTGGAGGAAATATAGGAACTCCTCTTTTTTCAAAAATTGAAGAAATAAGTGGAGCTGATAGAGTTGTACTGGAGTTATCTTCATTTCAATTAATGACAATGGATAGCAGAATAGAGAGTGCGATAGTGACTAATTTAACCCCAAATCATTTAGATATGCATAAAGGAATGGAAGAATATATAGAATCTAAGAAAAATATTTTCAAGTACCAATCTAAAAATGACTTGTTAGTTATAAATAAAGACAATCCTATAACCAATGGTTTTGAAAAAGAGGCTAAGGGGGAAGTGAACTTTTTTTCCTCAAAAGAAGAAGTGATAAATGGAGCTTATTTAAGAAATGGCATCCTATATCTAGGTGAAAGAGAAGTTGTTGCTGAGAAAGATGTAATACTTAGAGGTACTCATAACATGGAAAACTACTTAGCAGCATTTTTAGTGACAAAAGATGATGTAAGTATAGCTACGATGAAGAAAGTTGCTACAACTTTTAAAGGGGTAGAACATAGATGTGAGTTAGTAAAAGAAATAGATGGAGTAAAGTATTATAATGACTCAATAGCATCTAGTCCTACAAGAACTTTAGCAGGACTAAAAGCTTTTGATAAGAAAGTAATATTGATAGCGGGTGGTTATGATAAGCATATACCATTCGAACCACTAGCAGAAGAAGGATATATGTTTATAAAAGAACTTATATTACTTGGTGCTACAAAAGAAAAGATTAAATCTACCTTTAATAAATTAAAAGAGGATAAAGGAATTGATGTGCCCGTTCATATGGTTGCTTCACTAGAAGAGGCAGTTGATATAGCTAAGGCCTTATCAAAAGAGGGGGATATTGTAACTCTTTCACCTGCATGTGCAAGCTTTGATATGTTCCCTAATTTTGCAGTAAGAGGAGATAAGTTTAAGGAAATAGTAAATAACTTAAAGTAGTTTGAAATATGAAATTATATAAGAAGGAGATAATGTACTCACACAAGTCTGTAAGTACATTATCTCCTTCGAAGTTTTATTATTTATAATAATTAAGTTAACTAACAACATTTTGAACTATTAGCACATTTTCTTCAGGTGCGATACTTTTTTGATATAAGATAGAAGTACCTAATATATAATAGTCAATAACTGAATCAGTTGTTATTTGTTTGTCTGTAAAAGAGTTATTGCCAGAGTCTACTAGAGAATAAATGCTATTGGAAGAATCTTTGTTTAAAAAGAAAATACTGTTATTAGAAGATTTTAGTTTTTCAGCTTTGACATCAAATATCTTCTTTTCTTCTAGAGTAGATAAATCTAAATAATACAATTTATCATTGTCAGAAGAATTAACAAAAATTATATTGCTTTTATATATAATAAAGCTTTCAACAGAAGATTTAGATAATTTCACTCTATTAGTACCATCTGTTTTTACTGCATATATTGAGAAATTGTCAGAGGAATTTTGATATATTACCCATTGTCCAGAAATAATAAAATTACCACTAGAATCTTGAGTTAATGCAGTACTTGTCTTTTTATCTAAATCATATTTTGTTATATAGTTATTATTATTTCTATTTATGTAAAATAAGTTATTTTGAGATAATATTATGTTCTGAGGAACGTCATCAGATATTTTGGTTGGAGTTTTGCTAGTAGTATCAAAAGAGTAAAGTGCTGATGAATCACTAGCATTTCCAAAATATACAATGGTTCCGGAAACTGCAATTGAATTAGGGGAAGATATAGAATCAAATATAGTATTTGTCTTAATCCCATTTGTAAGGTTTTTATCAAATGATGTTAATTTATTATTATTTCTCCAATCAGGAAAAATATTTTCTGAATCCATAGCATAAAAATTGTTTGGTGTGTCGATAGTATCTGTTATTGTAACTGGCGTTGCTTCATTTGTACTTGGAGAATTAATAGATATAGATGAACTACTAGGGGTTTTAGTATCATTGCTACTGCTTTTACTACAAGATATTAGAGAAAAACTTAAGGATGATATTAAAACAGCTATTAATATTTTCTTCAAATTTAATTACCTCCTTTAAATGGTATATATTTTATTATATCGTAATTTAGTGAAAAGACTATACGATAACATGATATAATTGATAAAGCGAAATAAACATATCCTAGTGTATCTATAATAGAACAAATGAGAATTTAATTGGAATTTGAAGAAATAACAATTTATTTGAATTATTTGAAGGTTAAATGAGAAATATATATATATACATCATGGTACTATTTTATTCGTCGCTGATGGCGATGCAACAAAAAAGTGCTTGACACAACATTAGTAAAATGTTACTATAGTTAAGCAAGTTTTAATTGCTCTTTGAAAATTAAACAGAGGAAATGAAGTAAGATTT